>JAEXPO010000266.1 GCA_023446675.1 Bacillota bacterium
GGCATAACCTTAATGAGACGGCGGGATTCAGGGTTCATGGTGGTTGTCCACATCATTTCGGGTTCGTTCTCTCCAAGGCCCTTGGAGCGCTGAATGACCACCTTTTGCCCCTTGAGCTTTTCCATAATCGCAGCTTTTTCCCGTTCCGTATAGGCAAATTGGATAGAATCCCTGGAACTGATTTCAAAAAGCGGGGATTCGGCGATGTACACCTTGCCCACTTCAATTAAGGTGGGAACCAGCCTGTAGAGCATGGCCAGAATAAGCGTGCGAATCTGGTAGCCGTCCACATCGGCATCGGTACAGATAATGACCTTATCCCATTTAAGGCTGTCCAGGTCAAAGGCGCTTAAATCCTTGGCATGACGGGTACGTATCTCCACACCGCAGCCTAAAACCTTTATAAGATCCACAATGATATCGTTCTTAAAAATGCTGTCATACTCGGCTTTAAGGCAGTTGAGTATCTTGCCCCGCACAGGCATAATAGCCTGGAATTCACTGTCCCTTCCCATTTTACAGGAGCCCAGGGCCGAATCACCCTCCACAATGTACAGCTCACGCCTAGTTATGTCCTTTGTGCGGCAATCCACAAACTTCTTTACACGGCTCGCAATGTCCATGCTTCCCGAAAGCTTCTTCTTTACGTCAATACGTGCTTTTTCAGCCGATTCCCGGCTTCGCTTGTTAATAAGCATCTGGGCGGCTATTTTTTCAGCCTCTTCCTTGTTTTCAATGAGATAAACCTCCAGCTGCTGCTTCAAAAAGTCGGTCATGGCCTCCTGGATAAATTTGTTGCTGATAGCCTTCTTCGTCTGATTCTCGTAGCTGGTGATGGTGGAAAAGGTACTGGAAATAAGGATGAGGCTGTCTTCAATGTCGTTGAAGGTAACCTTGCTCTCATTCTTATTGTATTTATTTGCATTTTTAAGGTAACGGTCGATTTCATTGACAAAGGCGTTTTTTACGGCCTTGTCGGGGGCGCCGCCATGCTCCAGCCAGCTGGAATTATGGTAGTATTCCACCCGGTTGATTTCATTGTTGAAGCAGAAAGCCACCTGAATCTTTACCTTGTATTCCGGCTTGTCCTCTCTGTCCCTGCCCCGGGCTCCGCCCTCGAAGTAGCGCACGGTGGTAAGGCCCTTTTCTTCATTGAGCTCGTTGACATAATCCACAATGCCGTTTTGATAGCAAAAGCTTTCCTTCTCCCCTGTTTCCTCGTCTTCAAACTCAAACAGAAGGCCTGCGTTGACCACCGCCTGGCGCTTCAGGATCTCCCGGAAATAGGATGCCGGAACTGCGATATCGGTAAAAACCTCCCGGTCCGGCTTCCACGTTTGCACCGAGCCGGTTCTTTCTCCCGTATATTTGGTCTTTTTAAGTCCCCCGACATTTTCTCCCTTTTCAAAATGGAGATCGTAGCGCCACCCGTCCCGGAAAACCGTTACATCCATGAATTCGGAGCTGTACTGGGTGGCGCAGGCGCCAAGACCGTTAAGGCCCAGGGCAAACTCATAATTTTCACCGGAGTTGTTGGTGTATTTCCCGCCGGCATAAAGCTCGCAGAAAACCAGCTCCCAATTATATTTCTCCTCCTTGGTATTATAATCCACCGGAATACCCCTGCCAAAATCCTCCACGGTAATGGAACGATTCATGTGCCGGACAACCCGGATCATTTTGCCGTAGCCCTCACGGGCTTCGTCAATGGAGTTGGACAATATTTCGAAAAAGGAGTGGGCACAGCCGTCCAGGCCATCGGATCCGAAAATAACCGCCGGCCTTAGTCGAACTCTGTCCGCTCCCTTTAAAGAGGTTATACTGTCATTGCCATAATTTTGAGACATTCACGCTTCTCCTCGCAACGCCCCGGGAAAATTGTGTTTTCCCAAGGGATTAAAATCGTCACTATTTTACCAAACATCCGTTCCGGATGTAAAGGGTGTTGCAAAAGGAGACACAAATAAATGGAATTAATAGGTAAAATGTTCAATTAGTTTCATGAGCATGGCCGTATTTTCCCGCACTGCCGCTATTTCCCCTGAAACATGCTCGGAGCTTGCCAGAATGTCGGTAGCCTTCTGGGCAATAGACGTGGTCCCGTTGGCACCCTCCCCTGCGGCCATTGTAACCTCGGAAATGGCTTTTTGCATGTTCTGAATGGAGGCCAGAAGCTCTTCTGAGGATTTATTGAACTCCGTCACCAAGGCTTCCACAAAGAGCGCATCATCATTATAACGGTTGCCTGCTTCCACCAGCATGTCATAATCACCCAGCACCTGCCTTTCCACAAAATCAATAAGCTCGTTGGAGCTTCCGGAAAGATTTACCACGGCCTGGGTAATGGTTGTGCTTACCTCGCGGATTTCCGTTACCGTTTTTTTGGATTCTTCCGCAAGCTTTCTTATTTCCTCGGCTACAACACTGAAGCCCTTGCCGGATTCCCCGGCTCTTGCAGCCTCTATGGCAGCGTTCAGTGCCAGAAGATTGGTCTGGGACGCTATGCCCAGGATAACATCGGTAAGGCGCTCGATATGCTCAATAGACCTTGATTTTTCTATGGCCCCCTTCAAATCCTGCCGGGTTCTCGAATACAGGGCATCGGCGCTCTGCCTTGAGGCAAAGGCTCTTTCCTTAAGAGCAGTGGCCCTTTCATGAATTTCCCTGGCGGCCAGGGCGCCTTCCCCTGCCTTTTTGGAAATGCTGTCCGCTGCCGATTCAATATCGGAAACCGAGGCGTTCATCTCTTCAGAGGAGGCTGCTGTCTCCTCCATTCCTGCCGATATTTCCTCGGTAACGGAGGAAACCTCTTCAATACCTGAGTTCAGGCTGGTCATACTCTCGTCGGCAGTAGCCACGGAGGAATGGATATTCTGGGATCCCTTAATAATCCCCAGTATAACCTCCTGCTGGGTTTCAATCATGCGGTTAAAGGCCTGAGCCAGCTTGCCGCTCTCATCCTGGGAGCGAACCTTGCTTCTGGCCGTAAGGTCGCCTTCCCCAGCACGGCTCATATCCTTCATAAGGCTCTTGATGCACAGTATAATGGGCCGAACCACTGCGATGCCTGCCGCAACAGCCACAATAACCACAAGGGTGCTGGAAAGGATACTGCTCTTCCAGAGAACAGAGGTCTTTTCAGTAATTTCATCGTAGGAGAAAATCCCCAGAACCTTCCAGTTTATTCCTTCAATCGTAGTAAAATAAGTACACTTTTTTACACCGTCCATAACATAGTCTTTTTCACCGGCATCGGCGGCATAAACGGCTTCCTTAAGCTCAGGCACAGGCAGAAGCTGGCGAAACAGATCCTCACTTGGGTGTGAAACGGCAAGGGCGGATTCGTCAAAAAGCGCAATATACCCGTCCTGACCTATTTTTAATTCCTTTACCTGTTCTACCATGGCATTGAGAGGAATTTCGGCACCCAGAACACCTACCAGGCGCAGCGAGCTATTATATACCGGACAGGCAATGAGTACAAGGTATTCCCCTGTACGGCTGCTTTGATAAACCTGGCTCCATACAGGCTTTTCCCCTTCCAACGCCTTTTTATACCAGTCCGCATCAAGGATGCTGCCTTCAGGACCGCTATAGCCTTGATTCGCGGCAAGGACGGTCTTATCGGGAAAAACCATAAAGATTTCCTGTATATTTGTTTGACCGAAAAGAAAATTAGAAAGAGCGCTCGTGACAACCTGACGACTTAACATCATTCCGTCGGAGACATAGGTTTTAAGGGCATTTGTCTGAGCAAAGACCGCCAATGTTTCTTCCTTGACGGCAATTTGATTCTGAAGATTATCCCTAACCAGCTTCATAACCTCAGAAGCTGCATTGCGGATTTCTGCCTCAAGCGTTTTGGATGCAATGTAATAGCTGTATATTCCAAGCAGAAAAGTAGGGATAAGCGTAATACATAAGATGAGAATGACAATTTTTTGATAAATAGACAGGGCTTTGCGCTTCATTGTATCCTCCGGTAAGTTTATTCTCACTTATTATAAGAAAACTCACCGGAGGAAACGATGAAGGATTTTCAGTTTTTACCCTGAAAAATGTCGGATCTTGTATAAAAAGGCTTAAGATGCAGAATCAATTTCACTTCTCTTCTTTTTTTTAGCAGGAGGAAGGGCTTTCTTCTGCTCACCCAAGACAAGCTCGGGACTGTGGCGATGAAGAACGGTTTCCTTGTTCACCACACACTTTTCCACATTTTCCCTGGAAGGAATTTCAAACATAACGTCCAGCATGATTTCTTCCATAATGGCACGAAGGCCGCGGGCGCCTATCTTGCGCTCAATGGCTCTGTCGGCAATAACCTCCAGCGCGCCATCATCAATTTCAAGCTGTACCCCATCAATTTCCAGCAGCTTCTTATACTGCTTGACAAGAGCGTTTTTCGGCTTTGTCAGAATATCGATGAGGGCGTTTTT
>JAEXPO010000281.1 GCA_023446675.1 Bacillota bacterium
TATTAAACCTGATTCAGCTTAATATCAGCGGAAACACCGTTCTGCTCTGGTTTATGGCCTATCTGGTTTTTATACTTGAAATTGCCATTACCCTCAGCATGGAAAAGGGGGAGAGCCGCTGGCAAAATATCCTGCTTGTCGCGCTGATGTATTTCACATACTGTCAGCTTTGGCTGGCGGTAGCCGTTAAGGGCATGTGGCATTATTTCCATGATGCTTATAAGGGGCGGGAGGCCAAATGGGATAAAACCGAACGTTTTTAAAAGGAGGGAATGGATTTTATGATGGTGAAGCGGGGAGCGGCCCTTGTGCTGGCAGTCCTGATAATGCTCACAGGCCCTGTGGGAAGCAATGTAAGCCTTGGCGAGATAAAAAACAGTACCGTTTATTTGAATACCGTCTACGAAAAAACCTTTGCTCTTAACAGGGAATTGGCATTTAAGGGGGTTATGAACGGGGATCGCATGTACTTTACGGTGGATTCCTACTGGAAAGCCGAGGGCGGAGAAATCGTTCTCTATATAACCCAAAGCGCCCTTCTTGACAGGGGGCTTTCCACCATCACCCTGTCGGTAAACGGCAGCCCCATTCATTCGGCCCGCCTGGATTATCCCGAAGCCCAGCCCGGAGTTTTGAAAGTACAAATACCCGGAGATTATTTAAAGGAAGGGATAAACGAGCTTAAGACGGAAACCTACACCCGCATTTCGGATAAGCCCTGTGCCGACGATGTCAATGAGGGCAACTGGGTTAAGGTTCACAAGGAGTCCTATGTTTCCCTTCAATTTCGTGAGGAAAAGCCCGGCGGCCTTATTTCTCAGTATCCCTACCCTTTTGTCAGAGCGGCAGATGAGTGGGGCACAGGGGACACGGTGCTGCTTCTTAATGAAAATCCGGACAAGGAGGAGCTGGCAGCCGCACTTCAGCTTTCGGCAGGGCTGGGAAAGCTGTCCGGCAGCCGCGATTTGGATCTTAACCTCTCCTTTTATTCAGCGGAAGAGGAGGGCAGGCTGACAGGAAAAAATATTCTTTATGTTGGAAAGGAAAATCAAGCACCGGAGGCTATTTTAAAGGCCATGCCCCAGGATAGCGCAACCAATATGACCCAAGGGGCTATTCTGTTTACAGCACCCTCCCCTTATGACAGAAATACCCTTCTTTTGGGTGTGGTGGCCAAAGGAGAGGGAGAGGCTCTTGATAAAGCCGTCCGGCTCCTTCAAAATGAAGACCTTTTGTCCCAGATAAAGGATGAAACCTGTCTGGTGCTTCCGGATGCCAAAGTGGATATTCTTGAGGAGCTGCCCGAGGCAACCCTTACCTTGGAGGAACTGGGCTATACCGGAGGGATAACCCTTACCGGTCCCTACCATCAGCAGGCCGTGGTTGGCATAAGCCTGCCCAAAAACAGAAAGCCCCAGTCGGGCGCCCGTTTGGAGCTTTATTTCAGGTACGCGGGCAATCTTAACTTTGAGCGTTCACTGGTAACGGCTTACTTAAGCGGAACGCCCATAGGCAGCAAAAGATTGGAGGCGGCCCATCAAAACGGGGATGTTCTTACACTGGACATACCGGCTGATGTTCCCTCCGGCAGTTATCTGGAATTAACCCTGGCCTTTGAGCTGGAGCTCATTGGGGACGAATGCACCTTTAGGAGAGAGGATATGCCCTGGGCGTATGTGGAGCCCTCTTCCTTTATTCATGTTCCCACACGGACAGAAAACGATCTTCTATTTGAAAACTATCCGTGGCCCCTTATAAGGGAAGGACGGTTTAATGCCGTATCGGTGGTGCTTCCCAAAAAAACCTCCGACATGAACCTGGAGCTTTTGGCCAATGTCTTTGCCTTTATGGGAAGAAGCCTTGTTTTTAACGACGGCGACTTGAAGGTGGTATGGGATGAGGAATTCAAGGACGGGGACAAAAATGCCAATTTTGTGCTGGCAGGCACGCCATCTCAGCTTGAATCCTTGAAGATACTGAATGATACTCTGTTTTTTAAATACGACAGTGACTTTACCCGCTTTATCTCAAATGAGAAAAGGCTCCTGACCGAGAGCTATGCCCAAACACTGGCATCCCTGCAGCTTTTGGCCTCCCCTTACAGCACCGGCAGGGGGATTTTTATTTTGACGGCTCCCAGGCTTCAGAGCCTGAGCTTGTTAAAAAATTATCTTACTCAAGGCGATAAAAACTATAACCTTCTGGGAAACGCAACTCTGGCTGAGCCCGGAGGCACTCTGGCCAATCACTATTTTATTAAAAAGGGGAGTACGGGAGGTATAGCGGAAAATGTGCCCGAGGACAATCAAACAGCTCTGATTTTCATAATTACCCTCGGCACCCTGCTCCTGTTCCTCATTCTGGCTTTAATACTTTACAGAAGAAGACGCAAGGTCCGGTAACCTGCTCATAAAGCCCTTTCTCTTTTTGCAAGGGGGGTGAAAACCCGCATGTACTCTGGAATAAGGTATTTGAAAAAGGGAGCTATTATAGTTTTAGTCCTGGTTTTGGTTTCACCCCTGATCCGAACCGGATCGTGGTATGAAACAAGGGAAGAAAATAGGTTCTGGCAGCCTAAAATAAAGTCCGGCAGCCTGTCGGTAGACTATTCTCCGGAGCAGGTTCTGTCGGATATTGAAAGACTGGGCCTGAATACTATAACTGTTCCTGTTATGGTACTTGTGGAAAATGTCCGTTCCTCTTACATGGAGCTGGACAGGGAGAGTGTGGACAAGGCGGTTAACCTTATCCAAATCCTTAAAAAAAGCGGGATTGGCGTTATTCTGGAGCCTTACCCCTGGATTGACGGGGGAAGGGTGTATGAAACGGTGTGGGACCCGGAGGATCCCCGGATTTTTTTCCAGCAATGGCGGGAGAGGGTCATTGCACCGCTTATAAAGGAGATAGCCATACCCTTAAGGACGGAGGCCTTTTGCATGGGAGCCAACCTTGTTAAGCTTGAAGGTTGGGAGGGCCAGTGGCTTGCCCTTTTAAAGGCTATTCGTAAGCTTTATGGAGGAGCTGTTACCTATCGTGTAAACTGGTGGGCGACAGCCCGGTGGGAGGACGGAGCAGAAATAAAAGAAAATACCCGCCGCTATGACGCCCTTTTAAAGAGCGGGCTTTTAGCTCAATTGGACTTTATCTCCATCGCGGCCTATTTTGAACTGTCGGATAAGCCGGTGAACACGGTAAAAGACCTTGAAGCGGCTCTTGTGAATTCTAAGGTTTATAGCAGGGGACAGAATATATTAGGTGAAATTCAAGCGCTTCATGCAGTTTTTGACAAGCCCATTTTTTTTGGCGAGCTGGGCTTCCCAAGAAGGGAGCACGCGGCTACCCAGCCCTGGAACCCGGAGCCTTCCCCGGTGGAAGACGGCTCCGAGCAGGCCCGCTGCTTTGAAGCATACAGGAGGACCTTTACCATGGACTGGTTTCTTGGCTTTTCCGTTTTTGCGGTGGGGAACCGCGGGGAGGACAAAAACTTTTATCCCTCGGAGGAAAGCGCTCGGATAATACGAGACTGGTTTGCCAAAAGCAGTAATTCGGAATAGGGGAGGGCGCTGCAAAGTGATTTCATGCCTGTCAAGCCAAAGCAGTTGTTTTATTTCGTTATTTGGCTTAATCCTATTACGATTAAAGAGCCATTTTGGGGTAAAAGCAGCTTAATCTCTTCCCAAAAGAACCTTAAGAAGGCTTAAGAATTCAGCCCGGTAAGGATCCTTTTCCACTATGGAAAGGCGGCTTTAGCGGGTTACAAGGTCAAGATAGGAGGAGGTTCCCTTAAAGGCAGAATCCCTAAGTAGCATGCCTGCCTGAGCCACTGCGGAGGCAAAGGCCATGTTATCCGAAAGAATGGAGGTTACCGCTTCATCGCCAACCGGGTAGGACAAAAGCCGGCTTGTGTCACCGTCCGGATCCTTATACCGGACATTAACCGTCAGCCATTCCTCGCTTCCCGTGGGCTTAATCTCCTGGTACTTAAGAGAAACGCCGTCAATGGGCTGAGCCGAATTAGGCTCCACTATTTCATAAAGCACCGTTACCTGATGGCCCGCACCTATTTCGCCGCCGTCCTTGGTATCGTCGTTAAAATCCTCGGAAGCCATAAGACGGTTTTCATAACCTACCAGGCGATAGCCTGTTACTTTTTCCGGATTGAATTCCACCTGGAATTTAACATCCTTTGCCACCGTCAGAAGGGTTCCGCCCATTTCTTCTATCAACACCTTGCGGGCTTCGTCAATGGTGTCGATATAGGCATAGTTGCCGTTTCCATTGTTAGCAAGAGCCTCCATTTTATTATCCTTCAAATTGCCGGTGCCAAAACCCATGACGGAAAGGAAAACACCTTCCTTGCGTTTTTTCTCAATGAGTCGTGTAAGCTCTCCCTCACTGGTAACTCCCACATTCAGATCGCCGTCGGTAGCAAGAATAATCCGGTTGTTGCCTCCCTTAACAAAGTGTTTTTTTGCAATGGAGTAGGCGGTTTCAATACCCTTGGAGCCTGCGGTGCTGCCGCCGGAAGTGAGGTTCTCAATTGCTGACATAATGACGTCCTTACGGCTTCCGTTAACGCCGTTTAACACCACCTCATCAGAGGAGGCATAGGTGACGATGGAAACCGTATCCTTCTCGGTTAAGGTTTCACAAAGGAGCAGAAAGGCTCTCTGCACCAGGGGAAGCTTTTCCGGAGTATTCATGGAACCGGAAACATCAATAAGAAATACCAGATTGGAGGCGGGCAAATTCTCCATTTGCACATCAGGAGCTTTCAAACCCACCAGAAGAAGGCGTGTGTTTTCGTTCCAGGGGCAGGGCCCGATTTGTGCGGTTACGGAAAAGGGCTCCCCGGAAGCCGGATCCGGATAATCGTATTTAAAGTAATTTATCATTTCCTCAATGCGTACGGAGTCGGCCGGAGGGAGCTCGCCTGTGTTGAGCATGCGGCGGATATTGGCATAGGAGGCGGTATCCACATCGGCGGCAAAGGTGGAAAGGGGATTGGCCTGGGAGGACAGAAAGCGGTTTTCCACAATGGTTTTGTATTCCTCTGTGTTAAATTCGTTATTCACACTCTCACTGTATTGAAGAACGATATCCTTGTCATTAAGTGAAAAAGCTTCCATAGCCACACCGGCCTCGCCCTGGCCAAGGTTGTAAGCGCCGGAGTTGGAAGCGGACGCCTGGGGATAAGGTTCGAAGTTAATGTCGGTAGTACTTTTGCTTGAACCTGAGCCTGAGCATGCTGTGGTAAGCAGCATGACTGAAAGCAGAAGGCTAAGCGGAGCCATTTTTTTCATAATCGTTTCCTCCTTTTTCCTGTTACCTATGAGACGGCGGCTCCTTTAATTTGGTTTACAGATAAATTATTTTTTTAGAAACGGCCTGTCGGCATAGGCTCTCCCTTTTCGTTTCAAAACGGCTAAAGTGCTTTTTCATAGTGCTTATAAAGAGATCTAAAGTAAAAAAAGGCGGAGCATTCAATACTTTAAGTCATTGAACGGCTCCGCCTTTTTTGTTCTTTTTTCAGTCAGCCTAAGGATATAGACGTTTATAAGCGGTACTCATTACCTCAATTTAAGATTAATTTCATTAACGATTTTATCTATAAACGAGTCAACAGAGAGTACGCCCAAATCCCCTTCCTTGCGGGAGCGGACGGCAACCACGCCGTTTTCAGCCTCTTTATCGCCGATAACCAGCATATAGGGAATCTTTTCAAGCTGCGCTTCCCTTATTTTATAGCCGATTTTCTCATTACGGGTGTCCACTTCACCCCGAATACCCTTCTCACGAAGCTTCTTTAGAATGGAAGCACCATGCTCTCCATGCTTTTCGGCGATAGGCAGAATCTTTACCTGTACAGGAGCCAGCCAGGTGGGGAAGGCACCGGCATACTTTTCGATGAGAAGAGCCAGTGTACGCTCGTAGCAGCCAATAGAGGTGCGGTGAATAACATAGGGGTACTTTTTCTGTCCGTCCCTGTCCACATACTGCATGCCGAATTTTTCTGCAAGCTGAAAGTCAATCTGGATGGTTATGAGGGTATCCTCCTTGCCATGGACATTTTTAATCTGAATATCCAGCTTGGGGCCATAAAAGGCCGCTTCACCCTCCTGTTCCACATAGGGAACCTTTAAGTGATCCAGAATCTGGCGCATGAGATTCTGGGCATTTTCCCATTCCTCAGCGCTTCCAATGTATTTATCCTTATTGTTGGGATCCCATTTTGAGAAGCGATAGGAAACGTCTTCGTCAAATCCCAGAGTATTGATCATATAGGAGGCCAGGTCGATGCAGGCCGCGAATTCTTCTTCCAGCTGTTCGGGCATGCAGGCAATATGTCCTTCGGAGATGGTAAACTGTCTCACTCTTATAAGGCCGTGCATTTCACCGGAGGACTCGTTGCGAAAAAGGGTGGAAGTCTCATTCAGGCGCATGGGAAGCTCTCTGTAGCTCCGCATACGGGCCAGGTAAACCTGGAACTGGAAGGGGCAGGTCATGGGCCTTAAGGCAAAAACCTCAGCATCCTTGTCCTCGGGGTTGCCCATTATAAACATGCCGTCCCTGTAATGATCCCAATGGCCTGATATTTTATATAAATCGCTTTTGGCCATGAAGGGAGTTTTTGTGAGCATATAGCCCCTGCGCTCCTCTTCGTCCTCCACAAAGCGCTGAAGGGTTTGGACGATTTTGGCCCCTTTTGGCATTAAAATGGGTAGGCCCTGACCGATATAGTCAACAGTAGTAAAAAGCTCCAGCTCCCTGCCCAGCTTGTTATGATCCCTCCGCTTGGCTTCCTCCAGGCGTTCAAGATACTCTTCCAGGTCCTTCTTTTTCGGATAGGCCGTGCCGTAGATGCGCTGGAGCATTTTATTTTTTTCGCTGCCCTTCCAATAGGCGCCTGCGCTGTGAGTAAGCTTAAAAGCCTTTATTTTTCCCGTGGAAGCAAGGTGAGGGCCTGCACAGAGATCCAAAAATTCTCCCTGACGGTAAAAGCTCAATTCCGCGTCCTCCGGCAATTCCTGGATAAGCTGAACCTTATAGGGCTCGGCTTTTTCCTCCATGAGAGCCAAAGCCTCTGAACGGGATAGAGTAAAGCGCTCAATCTTTAAATCCTCCCGGATAATTTTATCCATCTCTTTTTCCAGCTTTTCCAGGTCCTCACTGGTAAAGGGCTTCTCAGAATCAAAATCGTAATAAAAGCCGGCAGCTGTAGCCGGTCCGATAGCAAGCTTAAGTGCAGGGAAAAGACGCTTTGCAGCCTGAGCGAGAATGTGGGAAGCCGTGTGGCGATACGCAAAGCGTCCACCCTCATCCTCAAAGGTAAGAAAGGTAAGCGAGCAGTCTTTTTCAAGGGTATAGCGAAGGTCCTTCAGAACACCGTCAACCTCAGCCGCAAGTGCCATACGAGCAAGGTCGGGACTGATGCTTTCGGCAGCTTGACGGAGAGCTATGCCTTCTTCAAACTCTTTGTGAGATCCATTCTTCAATAAGACGTTAATCATAATTTATTGCCTCCTTCTTTTCGGCAGCTCCTTATTTTTTTGCATATAAAAAGCCCCCGTCCTGTAAGGGACGAGAGCTGTCTCACGTGGTTCCACCCTAATTTGTTCTCATTTGCGATCGATAACCGGATCAATGGTTCAGCTCCAAGGTGGTTTTCAACGGCTTCCCGGTATAAGTGCTTTCAGCCTCAGGCACTTACTCTCTTTTAAAGGAAATATCCGCCTACTCGTTCTTTTCATTGCTGATTCTCTTATGAGTTAGTATATGCCTTTCAAAATAAATAATCAACTCGCATTTCCATGTAATTTTTTCATTTTCAGGTTCCAATTCGTTTTGCCGACAGCATGGCATTAAAGCCTGCGGGTAACGAGACCGTTACTGCAACGAGCGCCGACAAGGCCAGATCCAGAGTGTTGCCCACGGACAAGGAAGCAATGGTTGAACCAACGAAGGTAGTGGAAACTCCCAACGACAAGGTAGCGGTTACGGATGCTGCCGGCATAAAGGTTCCTGCAAGACGAACGCCTGCAGTTAACGCAAGTCCAAGGCTTACGGTCAAATTGGTGATTTCATAAATGATTTCATAGACACCTGCAGTACTGATGGTAAGTACATTTGCCGTAGCCATGTTCAAGTTGCTGCTGGACATGCTGGTAGCTAATGCTACCTGGGAAGTTCCGCCAATGCCTATACCTATGGATTGAGCCGCAGTTGAATACTTTCCGCCAAATGAAGTGAGTATACCAGTTCCGCTGGCACCGGTGGGGCCGGTATCGCCCGTGGCACCTACCGCACCCGCTGCACCGGTGGAGGCATTTCAATTAGGGATGAAGGTGGACAAGCTCCTGCCCTGAGGCCCCATGGAATAAGTTTCTGCGCCCCAACACCACCTCTGACCGGCAGCAGACTTCAGATGTAAATGCGCCTTGATGCGTTTATTTATGCAAGCTTTAAGCCCTATTAGTCTCACTATCTTGATAAATGGCCCCTACCTTGATATCTGTCCGTTTACACAATAATTGAACCTATGATTAACTGTTTACTGAAAAGAGGTGCAGTTATGATATTGACTAAGGTCGGAACAACATCAGTAAACAGAAAGTCGGCATCCTGGAATTTCGTAAAAAAAGACTTACGGCGCAATTGGACTCTTTACCTATTTGTTATTCCCGTAATTGCTTTTTATCTCTTATTTTGCTATGTTCCCATGTACGGTATCCTCATCGCATTTAAAGACTTCCAGATGAAGGCGGGGGTATCCTTCTTTCAAAATATCGCCAACAGCGATTGGGCCGGTTTCAAATATTTTACTCAGTTTTTTGACAGCCGGTGGTTTGTGCGGGTTGTGAGCAATACGTTCAGTATCAGCTTCGCAAGCATTGTATTTGGTTTTCCGGCCCCGATTCTGCTTGCGCTTTTGATCAATGAACTCCGGGTTAAACCCTTTAAACGAATGGTACAGACTATTACCTACCTGCCTCATTTCATTTCCTTGGTTGTGGTTTGCGGCATGATTAAGGATTTTACCTCCAACAGCGGAATCATCAGCCTTGCGATTGCCGAGCTGTTCGGAACCAAGCCCTCTACCATGCTTAATAATCCGGATCTATTTGTGCCAATTTATGTTATAAGCGACATCTGGCAGGGGATAGGCTGGGGTTCCATCGTGTATCTGGCCGCGATTGCCGGGGTGGATCCGTCTCTCTATGAAGCTGCGGTTATAGACGGTGCAGGACGATTGCGTCAGACGCTCCATGTCACCCTCCCCGGGATTTTGCCCATTATCGTGATTATGTTTATCCTGCGAATGGGCGGCATGCTCAATGTAGGGTACGAAAAGATCATTCTCC
>JAEXPO010000292.1 GCA_023446675.1 Bacillota bacterium
ATATCCGGGCCCGGGAGCGGTTTTTCCAACGGGTCATATCGGCTGAAAAGCTGGATGAGCTTTTTGACGCATCGGCGGAGGAATTCAAGGTTTTTTTTATAAAACTGCGGAACGGCGGCGGTGATGCTGATTACGGGCTGCACCTGCTGGTGAAATTCCTGTACAGCTGTCTGATTGACGCGGACCGGTACGACACCTATCTTTTCATGCATAAAGCCAAAGAGGAAAAGGAAGTGGAGCACCAGGCCCTATGGGAGGAATTCAGCCGCAGGCTGGAGGTCAAAGAGGAGGAGCTGCGAGAGAAGGAGGCCGACGGTGAGCTGGCAAGAACCATCAAGGGTCTCAGGCGGGAAATCTGGCAGCGGTGCAGCGAGTTTGGAGGCCAGCCTGAAGGAATTTATACGCTGACGGTGCCCACGGGCGGGGGGAAGACCCTGTCCAGTCTGAGGTACGCGTTGGATCATGCAAGGCAGCGGGGAAAAAAGCAAATTCTCTACGTGCTGCCGTTTACGGCCATTATTGAGCAAAATGCCGCAGTAGTGAGAGATGCGCTGGAGGCAGGGAAACACTTGCTTGAGCATCATTCCAATGTGGCCGGGGCAAGTGATCCTCAAAGCAATGGGAAAGAAACCTCCGGAAAGAAAATCGAGGAAAATGAGGAGAATGAGTGCAGACACCAGATTGAATACCGACAACTGCTGACCGAGCAGTGGACCTCACCCATCATCTTCACCACCATGGTTCAGTTTTTGAATACCTTTTTTTCTGGTGGGACAAAAAGCATACGCCGTCTGCATAATCTAACCGATGCTATTCTGATCTTTGACGAAGTGCAGGCCCTGCCCATCAAGTGCATTTCTTTATTTAATGAAGCAATTAATTTTTTATGGGGGCACTGTAGAGACACCATTATCCTGTGTTCTGCAACCCAGCCGGGTCTTCATACCGTAAAGCACCGGATGAATACCGGTATCGAAATGATTCCTGATCTGGAAAAGAAGTTTCATGCGTTTAAACGGATGGCGGTCGTCGATAAAACTCGGGAGGGGAAAATGTCCCTGGCCCAGTTTGGAGCTTTTATCAGTGAACTGAAGTCGGACGAAGAATCCATACTGATGATTATGAATACAAAATCTCTGGCAGAAGCTGTTTTCCGTAAAGTAAGGGAGAGAATTGAAGACAGCGGTGTTCTTTTCTTTTTTTTAAGTACCAATTTGTGTTCAGCCCACCGTAAGAAGATTATAAAGGAGATTATAGAGGCACTGGCGGAGCACCGGCAGGTGGTCTGTGTCAGCACACAGCTGATTGAAGCCGGTGTGGATATCAGCTTTTCCTGTGTGGTAAGGCATCTGGCAGGGCTGGACTCTGTTGCGCAGGCTTCCGGCAGAGGAAACAGGAATGGCGAAGGAGAGGTTAAGAATACCTACATTGTTGCGCTGGAGGAGGAACAGCTGGGCGCACTGGAAGATATTACGGCAGGTGAAGAGGCTGCCGGATATGTGTTGGATGAGTACAGGAGGGATCCTGAAAAATTTAATCATGACCTGCTTTCTCCCGCAGCGATCCGGCGGTATTACGAATATTTTTACAGCAAGGGGGAGGTTGAGAAAAAAATGGATTACCCGGTGGGCAAGACCTCTATATTTTCCATGCTCTCCAGACGGAATCTACGCAATGAGTATAAAAACAGCAAAAACGAGAATTGTCCGCTGACGTTGGAATTCCAGCTGAAAACAGCCGCAGAGGCTTTTGAGGTCATTGATGAGTTCGCGGAAGGGGTGTTGGTGCCCTTTGAACAGGGGAAAGAGATCATTGCGGAGCTCCAGGCCGGGGGAAACCCGCTGCCAAGGTTTGAACTCATCCGCAGTGCTCAGCCGTACATGGTGAATGTATCAAGGAATACACTGCGCAGACTTCTGGAAAAAGAAGCGGTTTATGTTGAAAAGCGGAGCGGCGTACGGATATTGAGGGACAATTTTTATGATAAAGAGCTCGGTGTGGCGCCGGAAGGCGGGAAAATGGAGACGCTGCAGTGGGACCGATCATAAAGGAACCCAAATAAGTTGTATAAGAACCTGTGTAGTGTCTGAGTGCACTTGACACTCAAAATGTCAAGCACAAGCAGACACTACACAGGTTCTAAACAGCTTTTGTTACCAAATAACATTTTACAAATTTCAATCCACATCCCAAGGATGACAACTCATTTTACCACAGAGAGCAACAAAATAAAATTATGGATTGACAAACAACATGATTGGTATATACTAACAATAAGAAAATTCAAATTACATTATACAAGAAAGGAGATAATATGGAGAATGCGATAACTTTCCGGGTATACGGAAAATACGGATTATTCACCGACCCGATAACCAGAACCGGCGGAGAAAAGTCCACGCTGTTTATTCCCACCTACCAGGCCCTGGTGGGAATCTGTGAAAGTATCTACTGGAAGCCCTGTTTGCGGTGGAAGATTGACAAAGTCCGTGTAATGAAGCCCATCCGCACCGAATGCAAGGGCATCCGGCCCATCCGGTACGGAGGAGGCAACGACCTGAGCTATGCCACCTATTTATGCGATGTGGAATATATCGTCAAGGCTCATTTCGAGTGGAATCTGAACCGCCCGGATCTGGCGCAGGATTTTAACGATAACAAACACTACTTTGTGGCAAAACGCTGTCTGAAAAAAGGCGGGAGGCGCGACATTTTTTTGGGGGTCAGGGAGTGCGGAGCGTACGTTGAGCCCTGTACCTTTGAAGAGGGTGCGGGATATTACGACAGGGAGAAAGATAAGGAGATGGAATTCGGCCTGCAGTTCCACAGCTTTTCCTACCCGGATGAAAACGGGAAAAAACTGCTGTATGCAAGGTTCTGGAGGCCAAAGATGGTAAACGGCATTGTAGAATTCTGCAAGCCGGAGGAATGCACCATTATTAAGGAAGTTCACAAAATGAGCATGAAATCCTTTACGGCGGGCGGCAACTACGCCGGACTGGATGAAGACGGGCTGCTGACCGGATATGAGGAGGTGAAGGCATGAGCTGGCTGAGCATGCTTTACGAAACCTATAAAAATATGGCCGAATCAGAATTGTATGAGGACCTTCTGCCGGTTGCCCACACGACGCAGGTTGCCCATATTCAGGTCACAATCAATGAAGTAAGCGAATTTGTGGATGCACGGGTGCTGACAAAGGAGGAGGGAGAAACGGTGATTCCCTGTACAGAGCAGTCGGCGGGACGTTCGGGCTCCCACCCTGTCAATCACCCGCTGATGGACAAGCTTCAGTACGTGGCGGGAGATTACACCCGGTTTGGGGGCGAGAAGGGAGACTCCTTCCATGCCGAATACATGGCGGCGTTGGAGGAAAGGTGCCAATCGGAGTATGCCAATCCCAAAGTAAAAATCCTGTATGAGTATTTGAAAAAGGGAACTTTGATTGCAAATCTGGCTGCCCGCAAGGTGCTGTACTGCGA
>JAEXPO010000297.1 GCA_023446675.1 Bacillota bacterium
GTATTGTGGAAGCAGGCCCAGGCTTCCTGATAACGGAAACGGATCTGGGTCATTCGGTGCAAACGGCAAAGGTAACTCTTCCCTGCCTTGTAACGGTTGAAAAGGATATTTTCCAGCCTCGTTTGCCTTCCTATGTGCGCAAAACCCAAACCGCACAGCGTCCCATACGGGTGCTTACTCTGGACGATCTTACGGACAACGATGAAAGCCGATACGGCTTAAACGGCTCTCCCACCCAGGTTCGGCGGATTTTTCCTCCTGAATCCGGAAGCGCGCGGGAGCTCTGGCAGGGAAAGCCGGAGGAGCTGGCAGACAGATTTACTGAAAAGCTTAAAGCTTTAAAATTCCTATAAAGGGGGGCCACGATGTCAGGATTAGTACTAAACCAGGAAAAAATCGGTGACAGGGATGCCTTTATCCGGCTCTGTCCCTTTAATGCCCTCGAAATCGCCGAGGGACAGGTCCAGGTAAACGCTGCCTGCAGGCTCTGTGGCCTGTGCATAAAAAAAGGGCCTCCCGGTGCTGCTCTCAGGGCGGAAGAAAAGAAAAAAAGCATTGATAAATCCATCTGGTCCGGTGTGGCCGTTTATGTGGAAGATAGTGACGGCGAAATTCATCCCGTGACGCTGGAGCTTCTGGGGAAAGCCCGGGAATTGGCAGATAAGACGGGACAGAAGGTCAGCTGCCTTTTTGCAGGTTTTGGAATTGAAAAATGTGCCGGGGAGCTGCTTCACTATGGGGCCGATACGGTATATGTCTATGACCGCAAGGAGCTGGAGCATTTTCGGGTCGATACCTATACGGCGGTTTTTGAGGATTTCATACATAAGGTTCGTCCCGCTTCCATACTCATTGGAGGAACGGCGGCGGGACGCCACCTGGCGCCCAGAGTAGCCGCCCGGTTCAAGACAGGACTCACCGCGGACTGCACCGTACTGGATATACATGAAAACACGGATTTGATACAAATACGGCCGGCCTTTGGCGGTAATATCATGGCCCACATAGAAACCCCCAACGCCCGGCCCCAGATGGCAACGGTACGTTACAAGGTAATGAACGCACCTCAAAGAAGCTCCCGGCCCTCCGGCAAGCTTGTGTTCCCAGAGCTTTCTTCTGAAGCGCTGGTGTCAGACATTGAAATTTTAGGCTCGGTGCCAAAGCCCAGGGAAAGGTTTATTGAAAACGCCGAGGTGCTTGTGGTTGCCGGCAAGGGCGTGCGTTCCGCCTCCGACCTGAAGCTTATTGAAGATCTGGCAGAGCTTCTGGGAGGCGAAACAGCCTGTACCCGGCCTCTCATTGAGGCAGGATGGTTTGATCCCAAGCGGCAAATCGGTTTAAGCGGCCGAACAGTGCGTCCAAAGCTCATTATAGCCTGCGGCGTTTCGGGCTCGGTCCAGTTCTCTGCGGGCATGAGCCAGGCAGAGGTCATCTTTGCTGTCAATAAGGATGAGAAAGCACCTATATTCAAGCTGGCCCATTATGGCATTGTGGGTAATCTCTATGAGGTTCTTCCTCTTATGATGGCGAAGGCAAAAGCTTTCAAAAACGGTGGGGAGGTTTTGTTCAATGGAATATAAAGCATTTGACGAAAAGGATTATACTGCTCTTCGCCATATTTTAAACGACGATGAGCGGGTGCTCTGGAAAGACGCCATCCAAGAGGAATACAGCCATGATGAATTGGGCGGAGCCAGCTGCTACCCGGATCTGGTGATAAAGGCCTCATCTGCAAAAGAGATTTCGGAAGTAATGACCTACGCCTATATGAGGAAAATCCCGGTAACACCCAGAGGCTCAGGGACGGGCCTGGTAGGCGCTGCCGTCCCCGTAGAAAGGGGCATCCTTCTTGACATGAGCCTCATGAACCGGATACTGGAGCTGGATGAGGAAAATCTCACCGTTACGGTGGAGCCGGGAGTACTTCTTATGGATTTGTCCGCCTATGTGGAAACCCACGACCTTTTTTATCCCCCGGATCCGGGAGAAAAGACGGCCACCATCGGCGGAAACATCAGCACCAACGCAGGAGGCATGCGGGCCGTGAAGTACGGCGTCACCCGGGACTATGTACGGGGCCTTGAGATAGTCCTTCCCAACGGCCATATGGTGGAGCTTGGCGGCAAGGTGGTTAAAAACAGCTCGGGCTATGCCCTGAAGGATTTGATTATTGGTTCGGAGGGAACTCTGGGCATTATAACCAAAGCGGTTTTAAGGCTCCTTCCGCTTCCTAAGAAGGCCATAAGCCTGCTTATCCCCTTCCCTACCCTTGAACAGGCCATAAGAACCGTTCCGCTGATTATTAAATCCAAATCCCAGCCCACGGCCATCGAGTTTATGCAGCGTGAAACCATTCTGGACGCGGAAGAGTTTTTAGGCAAAAAATTCCCCGATAATCAGGCGGATTCCTACCTGCTTTTGAAGTTTGACGGAAACTCAACGGAGGAAATCGAAGCCCATTTTGATAAAACGGCGCAAATATGCCTTGAGCAGGGTGCCCTGGATATTCTCATTTCCGACACCGAAGAACGGAACGATTCCATCTGGAAGGCCCGGGGCGCTTTTTTGGAAGCCATCAAAGCCTCCACCACCGCCATGGATGAGGTGGATGTGGTGGTTCCCCGGAACAAGGTAAGTGAAATGGTGGAATTCAGCCATCAGCTTCGTGAAAAAACCGGGATACGCATCAAGAGCTTCGGCCACGCGGGGGACGGCAATCTTCACGCCTATCTTTTAAAGGATGAATTAAGCCAGGAGGAATGGGAGCACCGTATGGCGCTCACCATGGAAGCGATGTACGCCAAGGCTCGTGAGCTTAAAGGACAGGTTTCCGGTGAGCACGGCATCGGCTTTGCTAAAAAAGCCTACCTCCGTCAAGCCCTGGACCCCGATATTCTGACGCTTATGCGGGGCATCAAGCTGGCCTTTGATCCTCATAACCTGTTAAATCCCGGAAAGGTTTTTTAAAGCGTCGGTTTTATACTGCTTTTTACAGTTTTTATACTGCTTTTTACAGTTTTTATACTGCATTTATTTTGCTTTTATACTGCGTTCATTTCCTGCAAAAGGCTAGTGTAGACAAGTCCCCTATGATACACTTGCACTAAAGCGGCCTTTTATTAATCCTGCATTGAGAATACCCGGAGCGAAAGGCGGAAGCCTGTCCGTCAATTAACCCAATGCAGGATACGCAGGAGAGTTATGGGAAAAAGTTTTAAATTAAAACCGAGAGCAGCAATTGTTATTCTGCTTTTGTTTTTTGCTGCAGGAGCTCTCTGGCAGAACATCATGCAGCGTGGAGAGGATAAAAGCCATGCACCTGAGGGAGTTTTTGTGGACACCGGCACCTACAGTGCCGATTGTTATATCAAAGGTGCCGGCAGCACCACTCTTGTATTCCTGTCCGGCTCGGGAACGCCCTGTGCGTATACGGATTTCTATTACTTACAGAATGCATTAAGTGAGCATGATCAAACGCTGTCGTTTGACCATGCCGGATTTGGCTGGAGTTCGGACACAAAGGCTAAAAGAGATATTGACAGTCTGGCTGACGATCTGGCTGTTATTATTGATGCTCTTGTCCCAAAAGACAACACCATCCTTTTAGTAAGCCATTCACTGGGATCGCTGGAAGCCATCCGCTATACCCAGAAATACGGAGACAGGGTTACGGGCATCGTATTCCTGGACGGCGGCAGCCCTGAGTTTTATGCTGAAAGCTCAGAAATCCCTTCCTTTATACTTAATAGGGCAAGCGCATTCCTGCGGGTAACGGGTATAAACCGTTTGCTGGGAGAAGGTGGCGTACTCCTGCCCTTATATGGTGAAGATATCCGGAATAAAAAGCTTCCCGCATCCCTTAAGGCTCTTGATAAGGCCATGTATTACAAGCATACAGGATCAGGAATTAACTTAAGCACAATTTCATATATCAACGAAAATGCGGCAGCTGTGCTTAATAACGGCTCAATTGACACCACACCTGTCCTTGTTCTCTCCTCAGACAGCGGAGAGGCGTGGCAGAAGGTTCAGGAGCAGCTTGCCGGTTGGTCTAAAAGCAGCCGGCAGCTAACGCTTGATAAGGCAGAGCACTATATTCACTGGACGGACCCAGACGAAGTCATCCGGCAAATCGAGTCCTTTAAAGACACATTGTTAAAATAATATCATTGAATTTATTAATATAAAAGGAGAAGGAATTATGGCTATTTTAATTCGTAACGCAGCACCTGACGATTTTGACAGTGTTTACCCCCTCTTCGAGCAGCTCTGGCC
>JAEXPO010000329.1 GCA_023446675.1 Bacillota bacterium
GTATTATTGAGGGTGTGAGGATGGTAATTTCCGCTCTCCTTGTTTCTTACCCTTATGCCCAGTCGGCGGGATTGGGCGTCTCCTAAATTGGAGCAGCTTCCCACCTCAAAATATTTTTGCTGTCTGGGAGACCAGGCCTCCACGTCCACGCTTTTTACCTTTAAGTCCGCCAAATCACCGGAGCAGCATTCCAGCGCACGCACGGGAATGTCCAGGGAACGGAAGAAGTCAATGGTATTCTCATATAGCTTTACAAACCACTTGGGGCTTTCCTCGGGCTCACATACAACAACCATTTCCTGCTTTTCAAATTGATGGATGCGGTATACGCCCCTCTCTTCAATACCATGGGCGCCCACCTCCTTGCGGAAGCAGGGGGAGTAGCTGGTAAGAGCCTGGGGAAGCTGATCCTCCTCCAAAATAGTATCAATGAACTTTCCTATCATGGAATGCTCGCTGGTTCCGATTAAATACAAATCCTCGCCCTCGATTTTGTACATCATGTTTTCCATTTCAGCAAAGCTCATGACGCCGGTTACCACATTGCTGCGGATCATAAAGGGCGGGATGTAATAGGTAAAGCCACGATCTATCATAAAATCCCGTGCATAGGATAAAATGGCGGAATGAAGCCGCGCAATATCGCCGCAAAGATAATAAAAGCCGTTGCCGCTGGTTTTTCTGGCGCTGTCCAGGTCAATACCCTTAAGCCTTTCCATAATCTCCACATGGTAGGGGATATCGAAGGCCGGTGTCACCGCATCGCCAAAGCGCTCCAGCTCCACGTTTTCAGAATCATCCTTGCCCAAAGGGACGCTGGGATCGATAATGTTGGGGATAACCAGCATCCTCTCCCGTATCCCGGCATTCAGGGCTTCAAGGCGGGTTTCCAGCTCAGCCAGCTCTTCGGCCATTTCAGCCACGCTTTTCTTGGCCTCCTCGGCTTCCTCTTTCTGACCCTTGCCCATGAGCATACCGATCTTTTTGCTGACGGCGTTTCTCTGGCTTCTTAAATAATCACACCGTGTTTTGGCTTCACGGCATTGCTGATCCATGGTGATCACCTCGTCCACCAGCACCAGCTTGGAATCCTGGAACTTTTTACGGATATTTTCCTTTACCAGTTCAGGATTGGTACGTAAAAACTTAATGTCCAGCATGTTTTCCCTCCTGCCCCCGTTATACGGGGCCTTGCTTTTTGTTGGGCTTTTGCCTCATTTTGCCTTTTGGGAGAAGGAAGGTTTTGTGCCTTTTAAGCAACAAAAAAACTCCCGATCCCATAAAAAAGCTATGGGACGGAAGTTAATCATCCGCGGTACCACCCAGATTGCCGGCTTTACGCCGACCTCTCGTAAATGCTGTAAAGGGCATTCCCCTTCGGTTCGTCACCGACGGCTCCAAAAGCGGATAAGCCTTAAATCCTGCCGGTTTACACCAACCACCGGCTCTCTTCGGGGATTTAAAAGGGCGGAGTCTTTTTTCATTGCCGCAACCGTATTCAATTCATTTTATAAATTAAAGCCCGGTTATTATCCCGGTGGTAGTTAGTATAACCCTTCCTTAAAAAAAATACAAGATGAATTAAGTAAACTTACGAGGGCCTCCAGGGCTTTTAAATTAGCTTAATTGGAGATCATCTCTAAAAGCTCACGAAGGCTTTTTCCCTGTATGCCGGTTTTAAAATAGGCGATTTCAGTGGAAACAATTTCGTTCAGGGATTTTTGGCCCAATATTTCTACCGGTGCCAGATCGTCCGTAAGAAGGAGGGTTTCATCGGTCATTTCGTCCAGATGGCTGTCCACATAGCGGGAAATCTGATAGAGGTCGTGTTCCGGGCCGATATTTTCCGGAAGATTCCGATGGAAGTTTTCCAGCATGTTTTCGTCGTCACTGGCAAAAAGAAGGGAATTGGTTACCATGCTTAAATCGGTCTTGTATACCTTTGCAAAGCAACTTTTCACGGTGTTTGCCAGGTACTCGGGAACACCGGTGAAATTGCCGGATTTCATATTGATATTAACAATAAGAATACCGCCGGGCTTTAAATGGGATTTAACGGTATTGAAAAATTCCTGTGTGGACATATGAAAGGGAACGGTGATGTCCTGATAGGCGTCGGCAAGGATAATGTCATAGGTTTTGGCTGCCGGATCATTAAAGAACATGCGCCCGTCACCAATGTAGACATTGGCCTCATCCTCGGTAAAGTTAAAGTATTTGCCTGCCAAATCGGCAATTTTTTTATCGATTTCCACCGCGTCGGTTTCAACATTGGGAAAATATTTTTTAAGCTGCTTGGGGTAGGTGCCTGTTCCAAGACCCAGCACCAAAACATCCATATCCTTTTCCAGTGAGGCCTCCTTCATAAAAAAGGGAGCCATTAATGCGTATTCATAATAATAACCGGCCAGGGAGCCATCCTTTTTATAAATGGACTGAACGCCGAAGGCTACGTTGGTGGACAGGATAACCGAATCCTCGGTTTCCTCCACCTGGAGGTAATTGTAAAGAGACTCATCCTCGTAAAGAAGGCCTGATTTCCAGTAAGCATAGGAATCGGCAAAGGGGATGAGAAGGAAGGCGAAAATAAGGACAGTGGTTACAATATTGCGAAAGGCCTTTTGCTTATTTAAGATAAAGTACATGAGGCACACCACATTTAAAAGAAGAGCAAAGAGGAGGAAGGTTTTGGAGGTGCCGATATAGGGGATGGTAAAAAAGGTAGGTACAAAGGTTCCTATGATACTGCCGATGGTGTTGCAGGCGTTAATCTTACCCACCACCTTGCCGCTTTCCTGCATATCCCGGATACCGAGCTTGGCAAGATAAGGGGACACAAAGCCCAGGAGCGTAAGTGGAAGGGTGAAAATAACGAGGCAGGACAGGGCCGCACCCATGTTAATAAGCTGGCTTCCGGGGAAAACCAGTACTACAAGGCCAATAATGAGTGAGATTATATATTTCCCGACAAAGGGAATTAAGGCGATCCAGATGGAAGCGATCCAGATGTAAAAATACAGCCGGCCCAGGCTCTTATGCTTGTCCGCACTGCGTCCGCCCAGAATGTTGCCAATGCTCATACCAATCATGATGAGACCGATGATAATGGTCCATACAATGGAGGAGGAGCTGAAATAGGGGGCAAGGAGTCTCGAGCAGGACAGCTCTACGGCCATAACGGTCATGCCGGACATAAAAGATGTGATGTAGAGGCTTAAATTACCTTTTTTCATCCGATTTATCTCCTTTTATCTAGTGTAGGCAGGCGCGGTAAGGCGGCCAATGGATAAAGGTACTCTTTTATAGTATTGCATAGCCTGGGGTTTGTCTGCCTTTTATTCAAAAAAGTTTCCCTTATTCCGCATAAAGAACCAGTGCGGAGCGGGGCGGCAGTACCACCGAAGCGCCGGAGAGGGTTTCAAGTGTGTCCGTGCCCGCTTTCTTATGGTTAACCACCATATGCCATTCTCCTTTAAAGGGAAGGGAAAGCGCCATTTCCTTATCCTCCGCGTTAAAGGCCACAAACACGGTATGCCAGCTGTCGCCCCCGGCATGGTTGTTAAGGCTGTAGGCTATAGCCGTGTCGGAGGTGTATTCAAAAAACAGGTTTTTTCGGATATCCTCCGCTTGGGACATACGAAAGGCAGGATGCTGCTTTCTTAACTGAATGAGACCCCTATGGTACTCAAAAACGCTCAAATGGCGGGCTTTTTCGGACCAATCCACCTGATTGACGCTGTCCGGGGCATTATAGGAATTGTGGTGGCCTTTTTTTGAACGCATGAAATCCGTGCCCAGGGGCATAAAGGGAATGCCCTGGGAGGTAAGGACAATGGCGGAAGCAAGATTTACAAGCTGCTCGTATTCGGACGGTTCAAGTCCTGGCCGGCTTGCCAGGAGCTTGTCGTACAGGGTGAGATTGTCATGGGAGGCGGCATAGTTGACACAGTTCCAGGGCTGAGCCGCCCACGGGTAGCCGTCATGGGCGATTTTTCCGTAATCCACTCCCGGGTGGGCTACGGCTCCCACAATGCCAAATTTCACCCCTTCGGTCCTACCTGTTCCTCCTGTAATAAAGCCAGGATCACTTCCGTGGAAATTATGCCCTTTTATAGCATCCCGGGTAAGATCATTGAAAAAACCAATTCCGGGAAGCTTTGAAGCATTGCCCTTGGCAGCCTGGAGCTGCCCGTCCAGAAGGGAAGGCCCTCCTGTCCAGCCTTCGCCGTAAAGGAGAAGGGAGGGGCAGAGGTCGTCAAGCTCGCTGCGGATGGCTTTCATTGTATCCACATCATGAAGCCCCATAAGATCGAAGCGAAAGCCGTCCACCTTGTAATACCTCACCCAGCGGCGCAGGGATTCCAACATAAAATGCCTTACCATAGGGCGTTCCGAGGCGGTTTCATTGCCGCAGCCGGAACCGTCCCCAAACCTGCCCATTCGGTTTGTCCGGTGGTAATAGCCCGGCACCAGCTTATGAAAGTCCGATTTAAAGGAAAAGTAGGTATGGTTGTACACCACGTCCAAAACCACGCCGATCCCGCTATGCTTCATAGCCTTTATCATGGCCTTAAGCTCTTTAATCCGGACAAAGCCGTCGTAGGGATCGGTGGCGTAGGAGCCCTCCGGCACATTGTAGTGCACCGGATCATAGCCCCAATTGTATTCCTCCTGGGGAATTCTGGTTTCGTCCACCGTGTAAAAATCTGCCAGAGGCATAAAGTGGACATGGGTAATGCCCAATTCCTTAAAATGGGCCAGACCTGTTTTGCAGCCCTCGGAAGAGAGGGTGTTTTCACAGGTAAGCCCCATGAATTTGCCTTTATTCATAATACCCGAGGCCGGATGAATGGTGGCGTCGCGGACATGAACCTCATACAGGACTGCGTCGGTAGGGGTCATAAGGGGAATGTGCTCCACGGAATCCCAACCCTCCGGAGAGGCTTCTTCCATATGGATAACCATGCTTCTTTTGCCGTTTACCCCTGAGGCCAGAGCATAGGGATCTGCCGCCTCTACAAGCCTTCCCTCCGTTTCCGCCGTATAGGTGTAATACACGCCGTTGAGATCACCGTAAACAAGAAGGGACCAGGTGCCCTGTATATCCTTCCACATGGGCTTTTGGTCAATAAGACAGGGGCCGTCCCCCTTTTGATAGAGGTTCACATAAGCCCTTGCGGCCGTTGGTGCCCAGAGCTTAAAGGCGGTGGCTTCCTTCGTCCATGCTGCTCCAAGATCCTGTCCTTCATAGGTGAAACGGCTTTCAAAAGCGTCCGTATCATAAATGAAGCCATAGGCCACGGCTCCCGTTCGATAGCCTTCTTTGGCTACGGTATAGGTGTATCCCGGAGTCATGGCGCCTTCCAGGTTAATAACAAAATCCATGGCGCCTCTTAAAGGAATAATATCTTTTACAGGAATCTCTCTGCCGTTTTCGAATACTTTGAAAGGGGATTCTGAAAGATTTTGCCCGCATGCAACCTGAAGCCGCAGAAAAATCTCGTTAAAGCTTTGAAAAATGGATGTTTCAAAGGAAGGGGTATAATGCTGAGGGTCATTGGTCAAATAGACCTCCTGATCGTTTTGATAAAGGTAAAGATGGCTGTTTCCGTCTGCACCGGGAGGAAGCAGCGTAAAAAGGCGGTCGGCAGAAACATCCCGGTCATGCCAGCCCCCTCTTCGAATAAGCAGCCCGGCTTCTTTTTTGCGAAAGGACGAAACATCAATCCGGGCCTCAGCTATTTTGGAGTCCGAGCCGATATGAATTGAGGAGAAGGCATTAAAACGGTAAGCAGCCCCTTCTTCTCCTTTTTCCCATAGCCAGATGTCCCAGCCGCTGTAATCCTGGTCATAACGATAATAGTGAACAATCAGCATGCGTCTCTCCTGTGGGCGGAAGTCCATAATAGAATAATTGTATAACACCAATTATATTTTATCTTTGCAGCATGTGACAATAATATTCCTTAATATTCCTTGATTGCAATAATTTATAGCTATATTGTTTAAATGTAAAAACGATGCTATAATAAGTCGAAATAAGTCAAATTGGGAGGTCTTTTATGTCGGAGTATAGTTTCCTTGAATCAGTAGGACTAGGTATTTTCGCAGGGGTTTTTCCAATAATTTATCTTGGTTTGCTGGTGCTTATTGTTTCAAGCCTTTGGGTTCTCTTCAGTAAAGCGGGGGAACCGGGGTGGGCCGTTCTCATTCCCATTTACAATTTCTATACCATGCTTAAAATTGCCGGACGCCCCTGGTACTGGTTATTGCTGTACATTGTTCCGTTTGTCAATATTGTAATCGGAATTATCGCGATTAATGACTTCCTAAAAGCTTATGGAAAGGGCGGCGTTGGCTCGTTCCTTCTGGCTGTCTTATTCCCGCTTATTTATCTTCCCTATCTGGCCTTTTCAAGTGATGTTCAGTATGTCGGCCAATAAAATACAGGACATTAGCTTGTTTATCAATATCTAAAAAGACTGCCTTTGAAAAGACTGCCGTTGCCGGTTTTTCCGGACACAGGCAGTTTTTTTAATAGGCTTTTTTATTATGTAGGATAGGTGTCGGTAAAGCTTCTTGACACAAAAGCCTCTCGGTGTTAAAATGAGTACGTTATCTATTTAGTACTTTATCTAAGTGAAGCAATAAAGCGATTAAGCCGGTACAAGTAACTAAGCCGGCATAAGTAATCAAACGGGTTTAGCATGAATTAAAAATAGTATTTTTTTAAAAGGAAATAATGACCTATACTGTCCATAATAATCAATAAGCAAAGGAAGCACTGTATGAAACGTTGGAACATTTACACGCCGGAGGGCGTTCAGGACATTCTTTTTGACGACTGCAGGAAAAAGCGCGCTCTGGAATCCGGTTTAAGAAGGGTTTTGGCTCTTAACGGCTATCGGGAGCTGGAAACGCCCACCTTTGAATTTTATGATGTCTTTGCAGGTGACGGCGATCTCATCAAGCAGGAAAGCCTGTACAAATTCTGTGATACCAAAGGCCGCCTTCTGGCCCTGCGCTGTGATATGACCGTTCCGGTGGCACGGGTTGCAGCCACAAAGCTTAGGGAGGACACCTTCCCCTTGAAATGCTTTTATATTGGTAATACCTTCAGCTTTGATCAGCTGGGGGGAGGCAAGCAGAATGAGTTTACCCAGGCAGGCTGTGAAATTCTGGGCATCAACTCGCCGGAGGCAGATGCGGAATGTGTCGCCATGGCGATAAAGGCCATTCGAGCCACAGGTATTGAAGAGTTTCAAATCGATATCGGGCAGGTTGCTTTTTTTAAGGGCCTCATGGAGGAAACGGGGCTTTTGCCGGATGAGGCGGAAGCAGTTCGGGAGCTCATTGATTTAAAGGATTTTGTGGGTGTGGAGCAGATCCTTATAAAACATCAGGTGAAGGAGCAGATTAAGCGTATTCTGCTGGATTTACCCGGACTTTTCGGGACTAAGGACATTCTTGGCCGCATCGATGAGGCCGCCATCGGTAAAAAGGCATCGGACGCTCTGGCTAATTTAAGAACCGTACTTGAGATATTGGAGGAAAGAGGTCTTTCGCGTTATGTATCCGTGGATTTAGGGATGGTGCAAAGCCTTAATTACTATACGGGGCTGGTGTTCAGAGGCTATACCTACGGTGTGGGCTTCCCTGTCTTAAGCGGGGGCCGGTATGACAATCTTATCTCCCGTTTTGGAATGGATTGTCCGGCAACAGGTTTTTCCATGGGCATAAACCTTATTCTTATGGCATTGGACAGACAGAAGAAGAATGGGAAGCATTTGCCCGCCGGAGCCTTTATTC
>JAEXPO010000381.1 GCA_023446675.1 Bacillota bacterium
AGCTTGTACTCCATATAAACAGGATAAAAATATTCGCTTGCGTTGAATTCAATATTCTGAAACCGGTTAACCGTATTGATACCGTTTAAGAACTTATAGGCCAGGGCCTCCTCGGCCTCACGGCACAAATCGCTTAAGCAGCTCAGCCTTGTGCCGCTGTTGCTGATGCCGATGGTAATGGTTAGAGAAAACAAATTTTTCAGAACCTTCAGAATTTCTTCCGCACAGTTCTGTATCAGCTCTTCAGCGTTTTTCTGGTTTTTGTCGAAGTTCAGGATGAACACTATTTTGTCATTGCTGTACTCCACAGGGCAAATATCTCCCAGGACACTGAAAATATCCTGCCCGATATTGTTTATGGTGAACTTCAAAAGGGCCTTTTCCTCATGATCCGTGCCGGTTATAAACTGATTTGCATCCTCTATTTCAATAATCAGGAGCACAAAGGCATTGTACTTAAAACGGATATTGTAGGTTTCCAGATCCCTTAAATTCCCCTCATCCCGCTCCTCACTGACAAGGGAAAGGAGAATATTGTTTTTAATGATGGGAAACAGATCGTTAATGTTCTTTTTTATGTCCTCCTTTTCCTTAAGAGAGCGCTCCAGGTTTTCCACAATGCCCGAAAAATCATTATCCGCATCGCTGTTGGAGACGGAAACCTTTATACGGGCGATAAAGTTTTTTACAGGCCCGTAAGCCTTTTTGTTGATATAGACGGACAGAAACGCAACCGCAAGAATAAAGAGGATAATAATAATCAGGGTCATGGTCCGGATATAGTTGAGATCCGTCATAATGATGCTGGAGGGCACAACGCCAGCATAATGGAGCCCGTTATAGGCTGACGCCACATAGGTTACCAGGGACGGAACGCCGTCAATTTTCTCATAAAACAGGCCCGGCCCGGAGGCTTTGCCTGAGGCGGGCAAGCTGATTTTCTCCTGAGGCGGAGCCCCCGAATAGGCTACCACCCCGCCGCTGTCATCCAGAATATAGGTGTTCATTCCATTGACCGTACCCTGAACCTTTAAAATACTGCTCAGCTCAGCCCCGTCAATCATAACTCCCACAACGGCCACCACGTTTTCATTAACGCCTCTTGTTATGGCCTTTAAAACAAGGATGTTTTCATTGGGACCCCTGGAAATAAAGAACTTGAAATTGGAGTAGGAATGGAGAACCGAGTCCCATTCTTCCTCAGACAGCCCAAAGGAGCCCATTTTTTCCCTGTAAAAGTCCTCTGCCTTGTAATACGTCGTCCTGTTGACCACAATTCCCGTACGATCCGAATAAACAAAAATATCCGTCAGATATTTATTGGTCAGACACACGGTGCTGCTCATATTGATAATGTCCAGTGATGTCATAATGGTCTCCGGATCGTAAAAATTGTCCATCCCCGCGTATTCATTAATCCGCTTGTCGTAGCAGTAGTCGTAAAGCTTTTGTACTGCGTTATCGATCCCGCTGTCAATGACGGATTTTATCTGCATGACAATGCTCGTATTGTAGTTTTCAATATTGCTTTTGACAACACTGGTGCTGCGCAGGTAGCTGACCGATACGCCAAGCAGCATAATCAGGCAGATAATGGCAAAGGAAATAACAATCGGTACGAAAAAACCGTTGGCTTTTATATTTTTCATCCACAAACCAACCTTCTCATCCTATTTCAAGCCTCTGTCCCCTGCTTCCTGCTTAACAGAATCTCACCGTTTTTATAAACCGTGTAGCCTTCCAGGATATGTGAGCAGGAAGCGTCCTTAAAGCCAGGCCTTCGGTAGGTTACGGCATAGGTATCCCCCTTTATGGACAGGCGATCCAGCTCAAAGTAATTAAGACCGCAGTCCAGGGGATTAAAGGCCGGCCCATTTTCCGTTATCACCACACCGGCCACATAGGTGATGATTAAATCAATGTAATAGGAATGATTGTAATCCACATCATCGCTTAAGGGCTCCCCTGTTTCCGCATTATAGTGCTCCACCAGGTAGGGGCGCTTGAGATCCCTGTCCCTGTAGTGCTGGAGGGAGTATTCCTTCAAATAGTGGATAAACTCGCTGTCATAGACATGGTTGTTTTTCCGGCTCTGCTTGCCTATGGCATCAATAGCAATGCTTGTGGTGTAAGGCCAGGAGGGACCGCACCAGACACACCCGTCCCTGCCCTTGATATAATTTCCGTTCCAGCTTCCCATGGGGCTGTATACCTGGCAGTCCCTGGCAACGGAGGGAAAAGGGCATCCGGTGTTAAAATACCGGTTATCAAATAAAAGCTCCAGCCCCGGGAGATGCTCCCTGTCCGTAATGTCCGCCCAGTAGGGGTAAACGCCCACAATATTCTTCACGTACGCCTTTTCGTCGGTCTCGTGATGCAGATCATAAAAGAATTCCGTATCCTTGTCCCACATCTTTTTGAGTATGTCCCTTTTAATTTCTTCTCCGATATCCAGAAACATGCGGCCGTCGTCGTCTCCTGCCGCCTCGCACAGATAAGCGGCTCCCATGACGTTAAGGTAGTGGTACACCGAACGATCCACCCGTTTTAAAGGGGTATAGGTCTGAGGGTCCTTGGGATTGTGAGGAAAATCATGAAAATACCAGTAGCTGGGCTGATATTCCTTGCCGGTACGGTTGTGCTTTACCTCAATCTGTAGGTTGTCGCCTCTGCTGTACACCTTGGTTTCACGGTGGACATACTTTTTTATGTCTGGCATAATTTCTTTTATAAAGTCCGTGTTGCCGTCTATCTGCCAAAGCTTATAAATTCCGTAAACGCCGTAATTGGCGTAGGAATGGAGCTTTTCCCCCACTGTCGCCGAACAGAAAATGCCGTTTTCGTCAAGATTGCGGATCATGTTTCTGACCATATCGTAAAGGTATTCCTTTTTCCCGTACCACCTGAAATCAGTAAGGTGAAGGGGGGTGGAAAGGTTGATAAGCTTACTGAATTCCCATCCCGACGGATTTAAGGGGTCCTTTTTCATTTTATGGGATCGGCCTTCGTACATCACCGCCCCCTTAAGGTTCCCCATATCCGGAAAGGCCAGATTATGGCGCAGCAAAAACCACCGGTAGGCCCATGTTGTATTTAATATCTCACTGCTGGAGCTGAACCGGGGAGCATGGTCAAAAAAGGCCTCATACTCCGCTCTTTGCCTCTCGGTATAATCCACACCGTTTTTAAAGAACTGCTCGGCCTTCTCGGCAATTCTGGACAGAGGCTCCTGCTCCAGGTTGCCCACGGCGGCCACCACGGTGAAGGCCACGCTCTGGCCGGGCTTTACAATGAGAGGGTTCTGCTCAAGCTGGATATCGGATTTAACGGCGGCTCCCGTCCTGTACCCGTGACGGCTTGAGGGTGTTATAAGCATCCGGGCTCCGGTTTTCACATCCTTTTCCTTTGTGCAAAGGTCGGCCCCCACCTCCATGGAAAGGGAAACGGGCTGAGAGGTATTGTTTTCCCAATACTGGCAGGAAACAGCACAATCGTTTTCCGTAATAAACTTGGTCTCGGAAAAGGCTATGCCCCCGCTTGCAAGGCTCAGGGTCAGTCTGTCCGCATACCATAAGGCCTCGGCGGTTTCAAAATCGCAATCGGCGCTGCAATCGACGGTAAAGAGGGAGGTGAGGTTTATTTTATGTATAAAATCAATTCGTCCCGAGAAGCCGGGCTTTTTATCCAGATAATCGGCAAAAAGCCGTCTTCCTGTGGGTCCGAACAGAAGCTTGCCCGTTTTGGTTCGAAGGCATCTGTTCCTGTTGGCTAATTTTTCAATCATTGAAGCATTCCCCTATCCTTCCTTTGTTCTCACACCGATTTCCCTGAACTCAACAGCCGGCTTTAAAACCTGGGCGATAATCCAGGACGGATTCCATAGCCTTATACCCCTTCGCCATTCCTTAACCCAGTAAAGCAGCTCCGGGTAATTGCTCATAAAGAAATTGGTCTGATAAAACTGCTCCGTTTGCTCCCCCAGTACATCAAAGCCCCATTCGCCCTTTTGGGTGCAAATGCCGTGGGAAAAAGCGTTGAACACGGTTTTTCCCATATGGGTATAACGAGGGTTATTGGTAAGAACACCGA
>JAEXPO010000439.1 GCA_023446675.1 Bacillota bacterium
ATGGGGTACCACGATAAAGACGCAATAGAAAAGGCCTTAAGCCTTCTGGAAATTGAGCATACCGGCAAAAAGCCGGTAAGAGACTTTTCCCTGGGCATGAAGCAACGCCTGGGAATTGCACGGGCTATTGTAACCAAACCGGAATTTATTATTTTGGACGAGCCCATAAACGGACTTGATCCGGTGGGCATAAAGAGTATTCGGGATCTTATAAAAACACTTAACAAGGATTATGAAATGACTTTCCTTATATCCAGCCATATCCTTGGAGAAATGGAGCAGATGGCTCAAACCATCGGTATTATTAGCGGAGGAAGGCTGGTTAAGGAGATTTCTATGGATACCATAAGAGAAGAGGCCCTTGAGTATATTGAGCTTAGAACCGACAATACCCAAAAGGCTTCCTATGTTTTAGACCACGAGCTCCGGCTTTCTAATTTCAAGGTAAAAGAGCATTCCCTTATTCGCATTTATCACCCCCAAATCACACAAAGTCAGATTATTAAGGCCATGGTCTCCAACGACGTGGGCATTGAGTCCATCAACAGCGTTAAAAGTACTCTTGAGGAGTACTTTCTAAGGCTCATCAACGGTAAAGAAAATAATAATAAAGAGGGGGGCCTATAAAATGCAGAAATTGCTAAAATTGGAGCTTAGAAAGGTTAAGCTGGGCGGCTATGTCAAAGGCGCTCTTATTTCGGATGGGGTTCTTTTTATTATTCTCATCTTTATGAACTATGTATGCATTGTGGAGGGAGAGGACATCTTTTTAAGCTATAAAGCCGTTTTTGAGCTTATCAGCAGTTTGGTAAACGCTGTTTTTATCGTTATGTCCTCTGTTCTTATATCGGGTGTTCTATTAGAAGAATACAAGTCCAAAACCGTTCAGGTTCTGTTTGCCTATCCTGTAAGCAGGAAAACCATTCTTGGAGCAAAAACCGTTCTTATTATGCTCTTTACCTTTACCGCCACATTTATATCCAGTATTGTGCTGGGCCTCTTGTATCTTCCTGTTAACTGGCTTTTACCAGTAGTCCAAGGCTCTGTTGACAGCACGCTTCTTCTCAAAACCTTTTTCTTCTATGGAATAAACGCGCTTGCCGCCTCCGGCATGGGGCTGATACCGCTTCTTTTCTGCATGAAGAAAAAATCCACACCGGCCTGTGTTTTATCGGCGGTTGTGCTTACGCTTATTGTCTGCTCCAACAATGGGGGCTCCACCTTAAGCACTGTTCTTCCGGTAACGCTTTCACTTGGGGCGGCGGGCGTTGTCATCGCCTGGTTTTCCTTAAAAAATGCTGTTCAAGAGGACGTGATCTGTTAAGACAGTGTTTTCGCTGTTTTCCGGCTTGCCTGCAAAAACCCTTTACATTCCACGTATGCCTTTACATCCCTGCGCTTATACGCGCTTCAAGCCGACAGTGCTTTGTCCGCCATTTGATAACCTCAGTTGTAAACAGGGGCTGCTGCAAATTTTCATTTGCAGCAGCCCCTCTATTCTGTACACGTTTATTTTATTTCCGGAGATCGCGGTCAAAATCTTCTGCGCCCGGGAAGTCGAATTTTTGGGGCGGGAAGAACTGATCCAACGGGAATTCGATAGTGTCAAAGATTTCGCAGGGGTTCTCATCGGTAGAGGCAATGCACTCCTTGTTGGGATAGCAGAAATTGAATGCAGGAATAAGAAGCTGAACAAGGCGTACAAGTTTTATGATGGAGAAAATGCCCAGGGTAACGACAACTCTTCTGGCGGGAGATCCGCAATTTTCTCCTCCATACCTTTCTTCATCACCAATGTGGTGTTTTTCGTGAACGCGTTTAATTCTGGTGTTCAAAACGAGGGGATCTGCAACCTCAACTTTAATATTGGGAAGGTTATCCTGCTCAATAAGGGCTCCACAGCCATCATTGCAATCCGATCCGCAGTATGCCAGCGGTTGAATTGGGTCTACGCTCTTGAAAATTTTAATTTTTCCTTCAGAGCCAAAGAGGATGACGGTCTTGCCAAACCATACGTAACCAATTTTGGGGCATGAATTGACAATATTTCCTGTTACATCCCTATAGCAGAATTCCACAGCCACCTTGATTTTATAACGTACGTTGACGGTATAAAATCCCCTTTTAAAGGGGACATCCTCAAGATCCGCAAGAACGGCCACAACCTCCGCATCTTTCGTTTTTACTTTAACCGCATTGTTAATGAGGTCCTGAACATTTTCGGTAAATTCAACGACTGCGTCTTCAACGCAGTCCTTCTCACGGCAGTTGTCATATACTTTTTCTACATGAACGCAAACCGCTTCCCGTAGCTTGCATATGTCTTCGCCGCTGATAAGTCCTGGAACGACTTGTTCTTTACAGCCCATTTTATCGGTCCTCCATTTCAGAATAATTGCCTTCACATTGTCATAATATGCCTTTTGGCTTATTTGGTGACTGGTGGGCATATTCATTGCGGGTCATAAATAATCATTATAGTGATACATGACATGCAATACCTACGATTCAAAACAATGCCTTGAATCAAAGAATTTTTCCAAAAGGAGATGGCGGCTGTGCCTTCAAACGATAATACAAGATATGTACTCAAAAACAGCCTTGGGATTACCTATTGCATCTGGTATAAAAACGGGTTGTATATGAGCATGCTGGAAAATGACTCTCACTGGGGCCCTCCGTTCCTGCTGTCGGAAAACGCCACAGCTGATTTTTCAGCTCTTATTGACAGTGACGATTCCATTTGCACGACCTTTGTGGATTATTCCGGAAGGCTTTTGCACATAACGGCCTGCGAGGAAAGAAAAGATCCTGTCGTGCTCCTGGAAAGCCGCATAAGCGGAAGCTCTCCCTATGAAGTAAACCTGGTGGAGGCGGGCGGAACGCCGCATATTTTCTACATAGTATCCCATAACCGCAAGCAGCTTTTAACCTACCAGCGCATTGAAAAAAACGGCTATAGCATGCCGGAGGTGGAGGGTGTCATTACCCGGGATGCCAAGAGCTACTCGGCAGCCTCTGACGGTTCAGCTGTCCACCTCTTCTTTGTAACCGACGTACAGAATGTAAACCTTCTGGTTCACCGTAAAATCAATGCCGACGGCAAGGCTCAAAAGCCCAATACCACCCCCTTCCCCTATAATGTGAATATGAAGCTTCAGTCCGTGGTGTCCGACACAGGAGCCATTTTCATTCTGGCCTCAGGTGAGGAAAACACCGTGTGCTTCCGCTTCGACCCCATTTTAAATCGTTTCAGCAAAGCCCTGGAGGTTTTCAGTACCACCACAGGACCGGGTATGGACAGCCTGCTTCTTATCAACAACTCTCCTTATGCCATACGTACGCTGAAAAACGGTTTTATTTTGATGCGCATAAAAAATGACAATTCCTCTCTCGGGGAAGAAACCCGAATTGATTTTACGGGCAGGGATATTCCTTTAAATTGCCGTTATCTTTCCAATGCCCGGGAAGATAAAATATTGGTAACCTACACAGTTCCCATTCTCTTTGGCAATGGCCTTAAATTTCCTTTTGATTTTAAATCGCTTTCCGCACAGCGGTATGAAAAGCTTGAGGACGACAGGGAAGTCTTCCAGGAAAGGATCCGGGAGCTGGAAAACCGTATTGAATACCTTGAAAACAGTATACGGGAAATGCTGAGGCCCTGATTGCCCGCTTTAAAAAATAATGACCAAAGCTCGAATACCGGCTTATGATGCAGTTCACAGGCCGGTTTCATTTTATATCCTTCACAGCGATTATGCTATAGTAAGGCCATAGTCAAAACCCCGACCGGGGCAGACATGAACGCCATTATCCGTGAAATTCATGGATTTACATCGGAAGGGGCAGACGAACCGAAAGGGAAAGGAAAGGGCCTTCTATGATTACAAGCC
>JAEXPO010000487.1 GCA_023446675.1 Bacillota bacterium
GGACAGAGACCAGGAAAAAGACTGGGGAAGAGACGGCGAAAGTGATATAAAAAGAAACCTTGGGACTGAAAATGATAGGGAGCTTAAAGCCTCCGCAGAGGAATCTGCGGTTTCCATACATGAAATAAATCCCACAGCACCTACTGCTTCGACGCAGGCAGAAAGCAGCCCGGAGGAGCAGAAACCGGAAAAACAGGATCCGGCAGATGAAAACCGTCACATAATCAATGAAACAGATGCACTGCTAATGGTGGAGGAAAACACCGTTTCTGTTAATAATTCAGAATCAGAAGGTATTTTGGAGCTTAAAGAGGCGGAAATTGTTGGACAGGTATTTGATACCTACCTCATTTTGCAGCACGGGCAGGCCATGTTTTTAATTGACCAGCATGCCGCTCACGAACGCATTCGTTATGAGGTATTAAAGGACGGCATAGCCAGGGGAGAGGTTCGCTCTCAAATTCTGATTGCGCCTTTGCCTGTAAAGCTTTCCGGCACAGAGTATGACTTTGTTATGAGCCGGTTGGAGGATTTTGAGCTTATCGGCTTTGAGCTGGAGCCTTTCGGTATGAATACTCTTTTAATAAGAAGCGTCCCCGAGCTGTATGACGGAAGCTTTGGCCCTTCGGATTTTCAGGAGATCGTCGGGAGATTTATGGAAACCGGACGACGAAATACGGGAATAAGCGACGAAACCCTTTACCTTATGTCCTGCAAAAGTGCCCTGAAGGCTAACAGGGCTATGGAAAGGGATGAAATAAGGCATATCCTTAAGGAGCTGGCACGGATGGAAAATCCCTATACCTGCGTCCATGGCCGTCCGGTTATTATACGCCTTGAAAAAAAGGAACTGGAAAAATGGTTCAAGAGGATTGTATAAGAAGGCAGGAGCATTTCTGCGGCCGGTGGAAGCGCAGGAAAACGAGGTTGAATCCTAAAGGGAGAGGGTATTATGAGTAAAGCGGTTCTTAAATGCTTATTATGTATAACCTGGATTTTCTTATTAAGCGGTTGCACGAATCAAAGAAGCTCCTTTCTTGTCGTTTCGGACTATGATTATTTTATGGATGCGGGTGATTTGGGCTTCTACAAAAAGGGAGATCTTTATGGCTTTATTAACCTTAATGGACAAGCCTCCGAACTTAAGCCTTTTTCCCTGGAGGATACGTTAAGTGAAGCAATCAATCTGGAAACGGTGAAATGCGTTAATGGCATGGCTGTTTTCTCAACCGTCCCCTCTGCTGAAGGGGGCAAATCCTCAGAAGGGTTTATGGATTTACAGGGTAATGTGGTTATGAAAGAGGAATGGGAAGGGCTATCCGTGTTCAATAGCTCGGGATATGCCTCTGTTTATGACGAAAGGCTTGCTGAATATGTTATCATCAATAAAAGCGGTGAAACAGTAAGAGAAAGCCAGTCCTACATCGAGCCCTATTATCCGTATCAGGATATTTTCATTTTGAGTGATGCTTCCGACTCAGCAAATGCACATTTGGGATACTATGTGTTGGATAAGGACTTGAGTCTTATGCTTGATGATTTGCAGGTTTATTACCAGTCAGGGCCGGAGCTTGCTCATACAAGACAATATACCCTGTTTGGCGACAGTGAAAAATTCATCTATAAAAAAGATAATAAGTATTACATTTATGAAATTGCAAGCAGGGAAACCATTGCTGAATTTAATGATTATGAGGCTTTGATGAATAATGAGAAAGCTTTCATTGAAGAGTGTGAAGCGACGTATGCCAATTATTATGAGCATAAGGTAATGACAGAGAGCTATAACGGTGTCTATATTGAATATGATGAAGGTTCTGACAGGTATTGGCTGACAGACAAAAACGGGAAAAAGCTCTTTGAGCCGGATTCGGATATAACCGGTCTGACTTACCTGAAAGAAAAGGTTATTCGCGGCATAAGCCGTACAACGGGCAAGACCGTTGTCCTTTTTAATAAGAACTTTAAATATACCGGGTTGCCCGAGGCTATGCAATGATCTTTTTAATGTATTTCTTTGAAAGGCAGGTTAAAGTTTGGATAAAGTGATTGTGATTGCCGGTCCGACAGCTTCGGGAAAAACGGCGCTGGCTATCGCTCTGGCTAAGGAAATGGGCGGAGAAATAATCTCCGCCGATTCGATGCAAATTTACCGGAATATGGATATAGGTACTGCCAAGCCTTCCCTGGAGGAGAGAGAAGGTGTTCCCCATCATTTAATTGATATTATTGAACCGGACATTTCCTTTAGCGTGGTTCATTTTAAGGAAAGGGCCGAGGCATGCATAAAAGCTGTTCTGTCCAGGGGAAAAATTCCTATTATCGCCGGAGGAACCGGCCTTTACATTAATGCACTTGCTTATAACCTCACTTTTTCCGAATCAACCGGAAACGAAGCCTTCCGTAAGGAGATGCAGGCGCTTGCCCGGGAAAAAGGCTCTGTTTTCCTCTATGAGAGGCTTAAGGACGTTGATCCTAAAGGAGCCCTTGCTATTCATCCAAACAATGTGGTGAGGGTTATACGGGCCCTGGAGGTATACGAGGCAACTCAAAGGCCTATATCTGAGCACCGGGAGGAGTCCCGGCTTGTGCCCCCTCCTTATGATTACCGGCTTTTTGCCCTCACTTTGGATAGAAGCGTACTCTATGAGCGCATTGAACGCAGAGTTGATATTATGATGGAAAAAGGGCTGTTTGAAGAGGTGCGGAAGCTTTTAAACGCCGGTTATTCACCGGAGCTCCAATCCATGCAGGCCATCGGCTATAAGGAATGCATTGCGGCACTGGAGAACCGAATCAGCCGGGAGGAGGCCATCGCTGCAATCAAGCTTGGTACAAGACATTACGCAAAGCGCCAAATGACGTGGTTTAAAAAGCTTGAGGGTGTAAATTGGCTTAATTCGGATAAAACGGATTTGCGGGCAATGATAAAAATATTGACGGATAACTTGAATAATCCCGGCAGTTTTAGTAAAATGAGGGCAGATTAATGATTTTATATCAGTTTATTTTTGGCACAAGGAGGAAAAGGCCGTGAACAAAAACATTAATTTACAGGATGTTTTTCTGAATCAAGTCCGAAAAGAGCATGTACCCGTAACCGTTTATTTAACAAACGGATTCCAGCTAAGAGGTATGGTGAAAGGCTTCGACAATTTTACAGTTGTTTTAGACAGCGAAGGTAAGCAGCAATTGGTTTATAAGCACGCCATATCTACTGTTTCTCCTATGAAAGCCGTCAACATTATTTTCAACGAAAATAGAGATCAAACGTAATTTGTGGAGCTGAAAGAGAGACATGAAAAAAATATTAATACCGATGATAGAGGCTGGCGGCGGGCACAAGATGCCCGCCCTTGCCATCAAGAGAGCCATTGAGGAACTCTATCCGGGCCAATTTCAGATTGATGTCATCGATTTTGCCAAGGAATGCGGTGCCATCTGGAATGACAAGCTTATGAAGGGATTCTGGGATTATGCCCTGGATCATCCTGAACTTACTACTAATCTCAATACGCTACTTGATGCGCTGAATCATTTTACCCGTTCCAACACCCTCATGCGGCTGTTGTTTCAGCAGTTTATACGCAAGGGAACAAGCTATATTTATAACTATAAACCGGATATCGTTTTTTCGACACATTTCTTTTGCAGCTCGGCGGCTCTTTTTGCCAGAGAAAAATACAATTTTTCCTATAAAATATACAGTTACATGACCGATCCTGTCAGAGGCCATAATATGTGGATTAATAACCGCATTGAAGCCGTTATTGCTGCCACTGAGGAAGCCAGGGAATATCTTCTTAAACAGGGGCAAAGCAAAAAGGCGGTTAAAGTAATGCCCTTTCCTCTAAATAAGAAGTTTTTTGAGCCTATTTCCAAATCAAAACGTGAAATATTGGAAGAATTAGGGCTCGATCCTGATGTGAAAACCGTACTTGCCACTTCCGGAGGGCAGGGAATAGGGGAGACAAAAGACTACATCAAATACATTTACACCAATAAATTACCGTTTAACATCATTGCCATATGCGGTAAGAACAAAGAGCTTGTGGAAGAGCTGGAAACCTTCAAAAAAACGGTTTCTTCCCCTGTAAAGCTTGCGGTGATGGGCTTTGTAGACAATATGCAGGATCTTCTCTACGCCTCGGATTTGGCCATTGCTAAGGCAGGTGCCTCCACCTCCCTTGAGGTTTTGGTCAAAAATGTACCGACTATTTTTACCCATTGTGCGGCCCTCCACGAAAAAGGCAACATTGATTTCCATGTGGACAATCAGATGGGGTGGTTTGCTAAAAATCAGAAGGAATTCAAAGTCATTATTGATAAGATAATTACCACGGATATTCTGGAACAGTACAAGGCAAATATTCAGAAAAACCCCTATGTTGCACAGCTTCCGGAAGCATCCAACCGTCTTGCAAAATTTATTGTGGAAGAGATTGACCGCCCCTTTAAAAAGCGCAGACCTACCCGTAAGGTTTATCTGCGAAGCATTGTGTTTGGCGTACGCCTCAACATCCATCGCATACGCAGCCGTACCGAAAAATACAGGCTTATTCATCGCGGGGCGGACCCGGCTAAGAGGCGGAGCTTAGAACCGCGTCGGGGCAGGGAAAAACGAAAAAATCCCTAAATCAATTAATTCTAAAATAAAGGAGGCTGTAGCAAACCTGTTTGCTGCAGCCCTTTTGTTCCTGAGATTCTGTAAATGTCTTTTATATCCTAAAGCTTTCAAGACTCAATAATCTTAAAGACCTGCCGTCACGCCTCGATTAGTCCCCGGCGTTTTGCCTCCATCACCGCGTCGGACGAATTATTAACACCCAGCTTTCCATAGGCCAGCTGGGTATGGGTCTTGACGGTACTAAGGCTCAAACCTGTTATGCTGACTATGTCCGCATTTTTGTAGCCCTGCGACAGCAGATTAATAATGTACTGCTGCTTTTTAGAGAGCTTGACCGGCTTTTCGCTAAAGTAAGCCGTAATCCCTCTATGCTGAGCGGAAACCTCATGCGCACACAGCAGCACCTGCTTCACATACCGAGAGTCTAGCCGCCCGGAATATTCCGCCCGCCCTGTTTTAGCACTAACCTTTTTTAGTATGGGCAGTACCGCTGCGCCCTCGTCTGCAATCACTCGAACGGCACCGTAAGGCTGCATCGCGATCAGCGCCTCCTCCAGCAGCTCCATGGCCTTCTGCTGGGCACTGGTCACCCAGCATAGGGCTGCCTGTAATACACATGCCTCGGCAGCATCAAGCGGACGGCGGTAATCCATGCAAAGCCTCTTCAGCTTCTCAAGAATCTCCATTGCCTTTTGCTGCTTTGTCAGAACGATGTAAGCCCGCGCCGTAGTAAAATACTGGTAGATCCTATAAAATCGGAGTTGCTCATCGTCGGTAATAAAAATCTGTTCGAGCCACGATTGTGCGGCCTTCCTGTTGGCATTCCACAGCTGGTGCTTCGTATCAACCGCGAGAAAATTGGGATTGAGGTAAAGGGCGTTTTCCTCTATAATCCGGGCAGAAAACTGCTCTCTCGTTTTTTTTGATTCACCCATTTTTCCAATGGCGTCCTGAATACCGGATAACATCATAAATAAGCAGAAGTGCATCTCAAAGCGCAGTTCTTTTGTAAGCTGGCTCTGTGCCAGAGTGATGGCTTCCAATGCCTTTTCCAGCTTGTTCTGTTCAAAGTACAGCCCGGCGCGGACGCAGGAGCAGAACACATCAACCTCACTTACGT
>JAEXPO010000322.1 GCA_023446675.1 Bacillota bacterium
GCTTTTTCAATAGTTGTTTTGCCACAGGTTGAGCAATAAAAGTCTCTTTTGCTTTTTGAGGTTTCATGTGGCCTTGTGAAAAAATAGCATGAAGTTTTGAGTGGATGTTTTGAAGCGTATTCGATTAGATTGGCCGGTTCTTCCGGAAGCTGTTTGAATAGGTCCTCTTTTGCTTCATATTCTCTTCTTGTTCTCTCATAAAGGGACTTATTCTTTACTTTTGCTGACAGCAGCTTCATAAACTCACAGAACCCATACCTGGTTGTTATTCCGGTGAAAGCCTCTATAACCTTTTCAGAGCCGTTCACATATTGAAAGCCTTCATAGGCATCATCCGGCGAATAGAGTGTCAGTTTCCATTCCAAATCCTTCACAATACCCTCAACCGGAGTTATGCTAACTTTGTGATGCCCATCATGCGGATAGATAGAACTTTTTCTGACTTCATATAACATTTTTCCATCGTATTCATAGGAAAGCCTGTACCGATACGTGTTATAAAGGTCTATGGTCAATACTTTGTCCTTTACATGGGCAACGATATTGTAGTGTTTATCATCCTCCGGAATACCCTCCAGCTTTTTAATTTCTCTTTCAACCCATTGAATTTTTTCTTCTACCATTTGTTAGCCACCTCTCTACAGCAAATCTGCCAATGATAATGTAAATGATGGCTCTTCCGGCTGCTGTTCAGCTTCTTCAACCTGGGCAGGGGCCTGAGCTGATGCGGCCGCACCCTGCAAGTATTTTGAACCACCTACCACAGAAGCCGCATTCAGCTCCGGTTGTACAACATGAATTCCATAATACTTAAGAACTTGTTCAAAACCATCATCCGGTGAAACGGCAACGCCGTTCCCTGTCCTGGGCAAGCTTCTGGCATAGCTTTCAATGGCCTTGTATGCCCCTTTTAAATCCTTGTCATTGCTGCATAAGGCCTCCGCCGCCTGGGGCCAAACCCGGACATACTGAATCAGAAATTCCCCAATAACGGCAATGCTCCGGTTGTTCTCTACCTGCATAAGGCCGTTGATTCTTTCGATAGCCTTAGTTACCATATCCATCATCCTTTCCTGCTGAAATATGCATTTGAAATTCACAAGCGTTTGGGAATTTGAAAAGGCTTAAGAGCCCATCTTCCCTAGCTTTTCAAAGAATTGATCATCATAGTTTCTTGACTGAAAATTGTTCCGGTTGGTGACCTTAGAAGTGTCAGTTTTTACTGAGGAACCAGCTACCTCTGGCATGCCCTGTATATACTCCATAAAGGGCTTGTCCTTACCTAAAAAGGTGCTTGGGTGCTTTATGTACTGCGGTTCGGTTTTGAGCCTTGCACAATAAGCGCTATAATTCTCCGCTGCCTGTATCATATCCGCCGGGAGTACCTTTTCCTTAAGTCGGGCCTCCCAGGCCTTCCTGGCCTTGGCTTTCTCAATCTTCCGGGGGTAGGCGGCCCAAAAGGCGGTAAATACATCCTCTTCCGGCTCTTGCAGCTCTTCGGATACCGATTCATCCGGGCATAATAGATTTATTTGATTCTTTATATTCTTATTGTTCTTATATATAGTTTCTCTTTTGTTTCTCTTTTGTTTTTCACTCTGCACAGTACCGCAAGGCTCAAACACTTTGTTTTCAATGCTTTCCAGTTTTTCTTTTGTTTCTCTGTTATTTTCAATGGGTAGATTTCCCCCTTGGTATGCATCCCAATTATTTACAGTCACAACCGAATACCTGCGGCCATTGGAATAAACGGAGATCATGCCTTGGCCCTCAAATATTTTCAGCGTTCTATAAATCTTGTTGATGTCAATGTTAAGACGATCCTGCAACTGTGGCCCTCTAAAAATAACTTGACCTGGCAATAAATCAATGAGCTTTCCAAGGATAACAACCCTTTTTGGCTCGTAAGCAGCTTCAAGCAAGAAGTAAATCCATAAGCTCAAAGCCTCAGCGTCAGTGAGAACCCAATGGCTGCGAAGGGATCTATGAAGTTTTATCCAGCCTTCAATACGGCTCACCTCCCATAAAAATGTTTAATCCTACGCTGTGAGTGTAAGCCTGTCTGCTTCTGTTTGCATTTTTTCAATGGCCATTTCATTTAGCCGCTGGCATTGTCGCTCTGAGTAGCGAACAGTCTTGGCGATTGTCGGCCAGGGGTAATGATCAAAGTGACGCATTTCAAGAATTGTTCGTTCTGCCTTGCTAAGAAGCTCCTGACCGAACCATATCTTTTCAAACATAGCCTTTTGGTCAAGAATAATATTAATCTGCCGGACATAAAAAGCAATATCGTTTTCCAGGCGGTCAACAATAATTTGCACAGCATCAGAAACACTATCACTTATACCGCTGGAGCCTCTATGCATGGCAAGAGGTGCGGCTTTTACGGTGATGTATGTATCCTTCCTGGCTTTCAGGGCTGTATTCAGTTCTTTCTGGAGCCGCAGGATCTCTGCGCTTAAAAAAGGATAATCCTTCAGAAATGCCTTAATATCCAAACTAATCCCTCTTTCCGTTATCTGCCGTACAAATCCGCACCGCCTGTTTTTAGGCCGTTACCTCCAGAAGCGGTGTCACCTTATCCGCTGAAAAGTGCTGACGGCTTCCCAGCGGGTAAGGCTTTCTTTTAACTGTTCCGTATGGATTTAGTATGGCCTTATTGGTGGGAGGCTCAATACACTCCATAATGGACACATCTACCCGTGAGCCGAACGGAACATTGCGTGTGCTCAATATAATGCCTTTATATGTACCGTAATAATCATCCTCGGCTATGCAATAGGAGCCAATAAGCTCCGGCTTTATGCAGGCCTTCTCGTCTGCCATCTTCTTCCCTCCTGTCTATTCAATGTGGAAAGGCTTCCGGCTGCCGTCATAACCCTTAGCATTTTCCGGCCATAACTGGCTTCCAGGATCCTTTGCGTTCGTTTTCTACCTAATAGATGCCTTATTCTTGCCAATAGCATAAGCCTGTCCCTCCGCCACTTACCGCACCTTGCGAATTTTACCGTACTGTTCGTCTTCATCCTCCTCCGGTTCATCGGGCGTAAGATTCAAAAG
>JAEXPO010000657.1 GCA_023446675.1 Bacillota bacterium
GGCTTGGGGAAATGCCTGTCGGCTGTGCCTTTCATCCCAGATGCGGCAGTGCCTGCCAGGAATGCAGAGAAAATATGCCCGAGCTTAAGGAAGTATCCAACAGGCATTTTGTTCGGTGCTATCCAATGCAGAAGGGAGATTCCGGGTATGGTATTTGAGCAATCTCAAAAGCAGGCTTATGAGAAATCTAGCGAGAAGTCTTTCGGGCAGTCTGACGAAGCAGCCGTTTTAGAGGTATCCGGCTTAAAAAAATATTTTCCCATTTATAAGGGGGTTTTAGCAAAAAAAACCGGTGATATCAAGGCTGTGGATGGTATTTCATTTCGCCTTAAGAAAAGGGAAATTTTAGGCTTGGTTGGCGAATCCGGCTGCGGAAAGTCAACCGCCGGAAGAACCCTTCTTAAATTGCTGGAGCCCACAGGCGGAAGAGTGGCCTTTGGGGGAGAAGTTATTTATGATGTGGAAAAGAAGCTGGCGGTCACAGACACGCGTATGCGGCAGCTGAGAAAGGATATGCAGATTGTATTCCAGGATCCCTATGCCTCTCTGGATCCGAGAATGAACATCGGCACGATTCTGACCGAGGGGATTCTGAAGCATAAATTGCATCCTAAAAGGGAAGCTTTGGACAGGGCCAAGGAATTACTGGAGATATGCGGCCTTTCCGCTTCCGCGGTGCATAAGTACCCCCATGAGTTCAGCGGAGGCCAGCGCCAGCGCATTGGAATAGCAAGAGCGCTGGCCCTTAATCCCAAATTTATCGTAGGGGATGAGTTAATTGCGGCTTTGGACGTAAGCATTCAATCCCAGATACTTACCCTGTTTCAGGAGATGATTCAAAGGTTCAGCCTGACGACCCTGTTCATATCCCATGATTTAAGTGTCGTCAGATATTTTTGCGACAGGATAGGCGTTATGTACCTGGGCTCCATTGTAGAAACCGGAACCAGCGAGCAGTTATTTTTTCAGCCGCTTCACCCGTATACCCAGGCTCTTTTATCGGCAATCCCCAAGACGACGCCAAGGGACAATAAAAACAGAATTATATTAACAGGAGAGGTTCCGACGGCTGCGAATCCGCCAGAAGGCTGCAAGTTCCATACAAGATGCCGGTATGCAATGGAGCGCTGTAAAAAGGAGAAGCCTCAGGATGTGGAGGCGGAGCCCGGACATATTGTAAATTGCCATTTGGTTGAAAAAAGAACCGGGGCGGATTATTTGTAAGAAGGGCCGAAAGGCCTGCATGCCGTAAGCGGCAAAAAAGGGCCGGAAAGGGAAACAGGGACTATGAGTATTAAAGAAGATAAAATCCAACAAAGGATTATTGATTTAATAGATGAGAACAGGGACGAGATTATTGCCTTTGCGCGGGATATCTATGACCACGGAGAGCTTGGATATAAGGAGTTCAAAACCTCCGCCAAGTTTTCGTCCTTTCTGGAAGGACTTCAATTGCGAACACAGAAGCAGCTGGCCATTACCGGGGTTAAGGGCTATCTCAATGAGGACAGGAAGGAAACCGCTTCGCTTGCCTTAATAGGAGAGCTTGACGCGCTGAGGATACCTAATCACAACCATTCCAATCCTGAAACGGATGCCGCCCATTGCTGCGGACACCATTGTCAGCTGGCCGGGGTTATAGGAGCCGCTCTGGCGCTTACAGACAAGGAGGTAGCCGACGCTCTGGACGGTCAGGTTGTTTTCTTTGCAGTACCTTCCGAGGAATACGGTGAGATTGAATTTAAAAATAAACTCAAGGAAGAAGGGAAAATAAGGTATGGCGGCGGGAAAAGCGAATTAATCCGGCTTGGCGCCTTTGATGATATTCATTTAAGCATCGCTCACCACACCGGCTTAAGCCCTGTTTCGGTAGGAGGCGGTACGGGAAACGGCTTCGTTTCCAAGGTTATCCGCTATAAAGGAAAGGCCGCACACGCGGCAGGAGCGCCCCACCGGGGCGTTAACGCACTGAACGCCGCGGCTGTCGGCTTATCTGCGCTGGCATACCATCGAGAGACCTTTATGGATAAAGACTGTGTACGCATACATCCTATTATTACCAAGGGAGGAAATCTTGTAAATGTTGTGCCGGATGAAGCTGTTATAGAAACCCTGGTTCGGGCATCCAGCATAGAAGCCATTAACGATGCCTCCATTAAGACAGACAGATCATTTAAAGCCGGAGCTCTTGCGCTTGGGGCCAAGGTTGAAATTGAGACAATGCCCGGATATCTGCCCACCCTGGCACAAAAAGCAAATCCAGAGATTTTAGCGGCCGCAAAGCTGGCGGCGGGAGACAAATACCCTGTAGATGAAGCGGATACGGAATTCCATAGCGGCGGCTCCACCGATCTGGGTGATTTGGAACATGTGCAGCCGGTTATATCCTTTAGAACAGGCGGTATGAAGGATCAGCTTCACTCAGAGAGCTTTGATATTCTGGATGAGGAGCTGGCCTATATTGTCACGGCAAAGATTTTTGCTTTAAGCGCTTATGCTTTATTAAAAAATGGTGCGGAAGAAGCCAGGAAGATTATTCAAGAGTATAAGCCGGTATTTTCAAAGGATCAATATATTGAATATATGGAAGGATTTATCTGCAAAGAATTCTATCCGCAATCAAAGTCAAGAACAGATGATGCATACTTGCTATAATGAAGAATATACGATGTATATTCAGAAAGGGTATGCTTATGAAGTTTTATTGTGAGGAAACCGAAGCAGAATTTATCTTTTGCGTAGAGAATGCAGAAGGAAAAATTTATGACAATCTTCAATCGGATCCGTATTGGAAAAAAACCGACGCTACGAAATTTATCAAGGTTTATCCAACGGACACAAATTGGGACGATGCCTGGTATTTAAACCAAGCATACAAAGAAGCTGTTATTAGTAATTTTGAGCGGCTGGGACAAGCGTGGATTGAAGGAGTATTTGACTGGAAAAAGGTCTTGTCGGTACTGGCTCGATTGTTTCAGGAAAACAAAATAGAATGGTACATCATCGGCAGCGCAAGTGAAGCCGTGCTTGGTGTTAATATCATTCCTCACGATCTGGATATCACCGTGCACACAAGAGACTTTTACAAGGTGAAGGAGCTAACACGCGAATATGTTATTGAGCCGTTGAGTGACAATAAAGGCAACTGGATCGTGCGGTACTTCGGTAAATTGTGTGTTGACGGGGCTTCGGTTGATATAGCAGCGGATGATACTCTAAACAGGGAGAATAATCATCAGCATTATGAAAAAGCTATATGGAACGGCTATGAGGTTTATGTTACCCCTTTAAGAGAACGCTACGAGGTTGAAATACAACGCGATAGAAAAGATAGAATAAAAGCTATTGCAGAATATATGAATGGTCACAAATAAGGCGATTGAGCAATTTGGGTGGGCGGTCAAAGTAAACGCAATCTTTGACAGAGTAAATAGTGTGAAGACGCATTAAGTTTGTCAAAGTTATGGGAAAAACAAGAAAAATTTCTATTAAAATGTCTGAATCGTCGTATAATCGAGCGAAAATCTGCCGATAGAGCCCTAAAAAAGAGTATACTAATACATGGGGTACCCGGAAACCTTTTTTCGGACAGAGTAACCGCGTCC
>JAEXPO010000331.1 GCA_023446675.1 Bacillota bacterium
ACTGGGTACACACACAGCTCTATTACGGACCCGAATCCGTATTCGGTATTGCCAACCAATACATGAAAAACGGCCAACTAAAGCCCAATCTGTTCTATGGCGCAGATACCCCTGAAATGGTCAGAAGAATGTCCATTTTAAAGGCCAGCGAGGAAGAAATGATTCTTCGCATTATCACTGGGGATCAGCCAGTCGACTACTTTGATGAATTCGTCGCCAACTGGAACAAGCTGGGCGGAGAAACCATCACCTTTGAGGTTAATCAGTGGCGTGAGAGCACCAAATAATCGTTCTCTATCCCCTTGAAGTAAAGCAAGCTCAACAAAAAACGGCACAGGAAGGGAGGCCGTCAAAGGCCTCCCCTTTCTTAAAATCACACTAAAATTGGCATTCTATGCCGCGTGAAAAGGGGGAAGATTGCCATGACGGAAATAAAAAAGCGTTTCCGCAGCATACAGTGGGCGCTCTATGTCATGCTTATTCCGGGACTTATCCTTACCGCCGTCTATTCCTACGGTCCTTTGGCGGGACTGGCCATTGCCTTTCAGAAGTTTAACATTGCCAAGGGCCTTTTCGGATCGGAATGGATCGGTTTTGATAATTTCAGGTACATCTTCATGCTGCCCGAATTCGGTCGGGTTGTTTTTAACACCGTTTATATCGCCGTTGCCAAAATGGCTCTGAATCTTATTTTTCCTATCCTTGTCGCCATCCTTTTAAATGAGATGCACAATTTAAGGCTGAAAAGAAGTGTGCAAACACTTATCTACCTGCCCCACTTTATTTCCTGGGTTATTATCTCCGGGGTTCTCATTGACATGCTGTCCCCGTCCACAGGCATTATCAACCGGCTTATCGGCTTTATAGGTGTTGAGCCCGTGTTCTTCCTGGGGGATAAAACGCTGTTTCCTTACGTTATCATTTTATCCGATGTCTGGAAAAGCTTTGGCTTTGGCACCATTATTTATCTGGCTGCCCTGACGGGTATTGACCCCAGTCTTTACGAGGCGGCCTATATGGACGGCGCAGGCCGTGTCCGCTGCATCTGGCACATTACCCTGCCGGGAATCATGCCTGTCATTGTGCTGAGCGCAACCCTTACTTTGGGCAATGTTCTCAATGCGGGCTTTGATCAGGTATATAACCTTTATTCGCCTATGGTTTATCAAACCGGGGATATTATTGACACCCTGGTGTACCGCCTGGGCATGGAAAGCAGTATACCCCAGTACGATATCGCCACAGCCATCGGGCTTTTCAAGTCGGTGGTCTCCTTTGGGCTCGTTTCGGGCGCTTACTGGCTGGCCTATCGTGTTGCGGACTACCGCATTTTTTAGGGAGGAGGAAGAAAAATGAAAATCAGCAATAAGGGCGACAAAATCTTCAACCTCTTGAATAACGCCTTCTTAGTCTTTTTAGGCCTTATCTGCCTGCTGCCCTTTATCCATGTTCTGGCCGTTTCCTTAAGTGATTCACCCTCCGCAACAGCGGGAAGAGTGGGCCTGTGGCCTGTGAACTTCAATGTGGACGCCTATTTGTTCGCTTTCCAGAAAAAGCGTTTTCTGGGCTCCATGCTCGTATCTGTTCAGCGCCTGGTACTGGGGGTTGGGGTAAATACCCTTCTTACCATTCTGACGGCTTACCCGCTGTCCAAGTCTAAAAATGCCATGCCGGGCAGAACCCTGTTATCCTGGTTCTTTGTGATAACCATGCTGATAAACGGCGGCCTTATACCCACGTACATGATTGTTACCCAAACAGGGCTTCGAAACAGCCTTTGGGCGCTTATCCTGCCCATAGCGGTTCCTATTTACAATGTGGTGGTGCTTTTGAACTTTTTCAAGCAGCTTCCCAAGGAGCTGGAGGAATCCGCCTTTTTAGACGGAGCGGGACAGTGGCGGATAATGGCTCAAATTTTTGTACCCCTGTCCATGCCGGCCATTGCAACCCTCATTGTGTTTGCCTCGGTTACCCACTGGAACGAGTGGCTTTCCGGCATACTTTATATGGATAACATTGATAAATACCCCCTTTCCAGCTATATGCAAAATATTCTGGTAAGGCCCAATTTCGATAATATGTCCGTGGAGGAGATAAAGCAGATCCTCAATGTCTCGGATCGCTCCTTTTCTGCGGCTCAAATTATGATTTCCACACTGCCCATACTGGTGGTCTATCCCTTTATGCAGAAGTTTTTTGTCAAGGGCATGGTACTGGGCAGTCTGAAAGGTTAGACGGGTGAAGCATATGTATGAAAGCGTGTTTAATGTAAAAGATCTGGGCGCTGTTGGTGACGGCGTCACTAAGGATACTCCGGCGGTGCGCCGGGCACTTGGAAAGGTTTCGGAAAATGGAGGCGGAACGGTATTCTTTCCCCCGGGCACCTATCTTATTGAGCCTGTGGAGCTGGTGTCGAACACCACCTTCTTCCTGTCCTCCGGAGCGGTTATCCTTGGAAGCGACCGGATTGACGATTATTTTGAAGCGCCCTTTTCCCTTGAAAGCCCCAGGATAGGCCTTTTATTTGCACGGCATGCCTCCAATATTACGCTTATGGGAAACGGCATTGTGGATTTTCAGGGAATGGCCTTTATGAACGCCCAAAAGCCCTTTGAGTATGACGGGGAATATGAGCGTCAATCTACCCGGCAGAAGGATCTCTTCCTGCGCTCCGGCGGCAAAATTCAGGAGGGCCCGGCCACACCCCTTAAAAGGCCGGGGAATCTGGTGCAGTTTTACAGGTGCACGGATATAACCATCAAGGATCTTCATTTTAAAAACGCCCCCAACTGGACCATTCATTTTAATGAGTGCGACAGCGTGGATGTTACCGGCATCCGTATTGAAAACAATCCCTTAATTCCCAACTCCGACGGTATTCACTTAACCTCGAGCCACAAGGTGCGCATCAGCTCCTGCCGCATTGACGCGGGGGATGACTGTATTGCCATGACGGGGCTGGGGGAAGAGGGGCGTGTCACCCGGGATGTTATTGTCACCCAGTGCTTTTTATCCTCCCGCTCTTCGGGCATCCGGGTGGGGCACCATGAAAACAGTATTACCAACTGTATGTTTTCCCATCTCGTTATCCACTCCAACCGGGGTATCGGCGTTTTTGCCCGGGATGAAGGCCATATGAGCGACATAAGCTTTTCCCACATCCATATTTTCACCCGCCTCCACACCGGCCAGTGGTGGGGGCACGGGGAGCCCATTCACCTGTCCACAGGACGGGTTACGGGAAAGGGCGAGGCGGGAACCTTAAAGCGCATCCGTTTCTCGGATATTGTGGCGCAAGGGGAAAGCCAGATCCTTATTCACGGCACAGAGGAAAGCCCCATAGAGGATGTTACCTTCACTAATGTGGACCTTATTCTCAAAAAGGGCGTTAACAGCGACGCCTATGGAGGGAATGTGGACATAAGGCCGGTGAAAAATATTAAGGAAGCCCTATTTGAAAAGGACGAGCACGGCCTTTACGCAAAGCATGTCAAAGGTCTTACCTTAAACCGTTTTTCACTTTCCTGGGCACAGGAGGTTCCGGACTATTTTACAAGCGGCTTATACCTGGAAAAATGCACTTCGGTGCGGGTGGACGGCTACAAGGGAACAGGGGCCCGGCCTCAAAGAGGCGATAAGCCCTTTTGCGCTCTTGAGTGCAGTGAGCTTACGGTTGTGGGCAGCCCCGCCCCCTGTTTGGAGGGATTGTTATAAAGGACGCTATGGAAAAACAGCTGGAGGCTTTGCTGGCGGAAAAGCCCCTACTTACCAAGAAGCCGGACTATGACGAGTTCTGGAAGGATACTCTGGATCGAAGGCTTGTTTACCCTCTTGAACCGGAGCTTAAGCCGGTTCAATACCCTGTAAAGGGAATAAGGGTGTATGACCTTTCCTACAACGGCTTTGAAAACCGGAGAGTGGGGGGCTGGTTCATCCTGCCGGAGGGAGCCTCGGAAAAGCAAACCGTTCCGGCACTCCTTCACTTTTCCGGGTATACCTGGGCCAGGGGCTATGTCAGCCAGTACCTTTCCTGGGCTCTTCAGGGCTATGCCGTTCTGGCCATGGACAACAGGGGCCAGGGCGGGCCTACCCCCGAATACGGAAAGTATACGGCAGGCTCTATGCCGGGCTGGTTTACCAAGGGCATCGAGGACAAAAGCAACTACTATTACAGAGGCGTTTTTATGGACGGAATCAGGGCCCTGGACTTTCTCTTTTCAAGACCTGAAATCACTAAGGAGTCCGTGGGCCTCATGGGCGGAAGCCAGGGAGGCGCAACCGTTTTAGCGGTGGCGGGACTGGATTCGCGCCCTGCCTTTGCCCTTTGCACCTTTCCCTTTCTCTGCCATGTGGAAAAAGCCTTTGAGCTGGCCTCAAGCCATCCCTATCTGGAGCTTGCGGACTATTTCAAGCTTTTTGATCCGGAAATGAAAAAGAAAAGTGCCGTTTTTGATACCCTGAGCTATTATGACGGCATGAATTTCGCATCCGATATCACCTGTCCCGTGCTCTTTGCCGTGGGCCTTAAGGATACGGTATGCCCGCCTGCCACCACCCTTGCGGCCTATAACCAGCTTAAAGGGGAAAAGGAGCTGGTGGCTTACCCCCTTCATGGCCATGAGGAGCTTTTCCCGCTGGACGATCGCACTTTTGAATTTGTATCCAAATATGTAAAAAATAAATAAAGGGAGGCATCCCTTATGAACGAAACTATTTTTTTCAATGCCCACCATGCCCCTATCGGTGCCTTCTCCAGCTTTACGCTGGGCTGCAAGGGGCCTTTGGGAGG
>JAEXPO010000335.1 GCA_023446675.1 Bacillota bacterium
CGATAACCGGCCGTGTGGCGTCTAAAAGCTTGGGTGCACGGTACACAATAGCCAGAACCTGGTCATCCTGCCTTACCTGCTCCTTTTCCCCTGTCTTTTCATTGACGGTGGCTTTATCCCAGGTTTCATTGAAGGGGCACCAGCCTATAATGGCCGGATGGTTGTAATCCCTCTCCACAAGCTCCATCCATTCGGGAAGGAAGCGTTCCAGCCCCATGGAGGTCGTTATATCCAGCTGCCAGTTGGCATGCTCTCCCCATACCAGATAACCCAGCTTATCCGCCCAGTAAAGGTAGCGGGGCTCAAAGGCCCTTTCATGGAGGCGTGCGCCGTTAAAGCCCATTTCCATACTGATTTCAATGTCCTTTTTAAGATCCTCTTCGGAGGGAGCCGTATAAATGCCCTCCGGGTAAAAGCCCTGATCCAGAATGAGACGCTGAAATACGGATTTGCTGTTAATAAGTATCTTTTTGCCCCGGATTACAACCGTGCGCAGGCCGAAATAGCTTTTTACCTCATCCAGAGCCTGGCTGTCCTTAAAAAGCGTCAGCTTAAGATCATAAAGGGAAGGCTGACCCGGTCCCCATAAATGAACCTCGGAAAGCTTAAGTGTCAGCTTAATCTGGTTTCCTGAAAGCAATCCCCTCCCGGTGCCGCAGCCTCGGCCTTCATAAAGGGCGGTGGCCTCCAGGCTTTCATTTCCTGTCCCTCCATGAATTTGTCCGGTTATATGGACACAGGCGTTCTCAGGATCCGGAATAAGCTTGATGCCCGACACATAGGTTTTGGGTACGCCCTCCAGCCACACAGTCTGCCAGATACCGGTGGTACGGGTGTAGCAGCAGCCGCTGGAAAGCCTTTCCACGCTTTGCTTGCCTCCGGGCTGAAGCCCGGTTCTTACGTCATCCTCCGCATAAACGGTGATGAGGTTATCCTCTCCGGACAACAGGTAATCCGTAATATCCAGGGTGAAGGAGGAATAGCCCCCTCTGTGAAAGCCTGCGGGCCGGCCGTTGACCCATATTTGGGCGTCATAATCCACAGCCCCGAAATGAAGAAGGGTGCCAAGGCCCTTCCAGTCCTCGGGAAGCCTGAAGCTTCTTTTATACCATACCGCGGGAATAAAGTCCGTATAGCCGATACCTGAAAGCCTGCTTTCAGGACAAAAAGGCACCCGTATTTTTCCAGAAAGGCCGGGCGCCTTAAACAGCTCCCTTTTAAGCCCTGTTTTCTCAAAATCCATTTCAAAATCCCAGCTGCCGTTGAGATTCAGCCACTGTTCTCTCACCATCTGAGGATTGGGGTGCTCAGGCCTTGGAATTTTCTTTGCCTCAACAAGCAGGTTTTCATTCATTAAGCTCATTTGTTCCTCTCCCTCCGCAAGGTCCGATTTTTTAAGGACACGGCTTGCTGCCGCCCTCCTTTTTATATTATATTGATGGTAACCTTAATAAAAATAGAGAATCTGAGTGAAAAAGTGAGGAATATGCGCATGCATGAAGATATTATCCACTTTCCTCCCGGTGTGCTAAAAGAGGAGGCCTTCCGTATTCAAATGGCGGGCATATCCTATTGCGACGGAACCTACCGCATCACAAGGAAAAAGGCTTCCATCTGTGTTTTTGAATACATTCTTGAGGGGCAGGGAACGGTTATAACCAACAACCGCACCTATTACCCCGCAAAGGGCGACATTTATATACTTCACCAGGGGCAGGACCATCTGTACTACTCGGACGACAAAGCGCCCTGGACAAAAATCTGGTTTAACCTGGAGGGCCCTCTCATCGACCATTTATTAAAGGCCTATGGACTGGAGGATGTTCATTATATTCCCGCCTTCGACCTGTCGGCGGATTTTTCAGCCATGCTGGACCTTGCCGGATCATGGAAAAAAGGCCCTCGGACACAGTTCCGTGAGGCCGCTCTTCTCTTTCATCAAATGCTTTTAAAAATAAAGGATCAATGGCATTTAAGCATGAAAAACGCTCCCTCCGGAGCGCTGCTTATAAAAAACTACCTGGAACAGCATGTGGCCGACCGGATAACACTGGAGGCCCTGGGAAAGCATTTTTTTCTTTCTCCCTCTCAGCTTATCCGTACCTTTAAAAAGGAATACGGCATTACTCCCTATAACTATTTGCTGAACCGAAAAATAGATTATGCCTGTATTCTTTTAAAGGATACACTGCTGCCCGTAAAAGAAATCAGCCTGACACTGCATTTTGCCGACGAGCATTATTTTTGCAGCTGCTTTAAAGCCAGGACAGGGCTTTCGCCATTGAAATACAGAAGGCACAAGCAAAGCGGGGGTTAGGATAGAGCCGGCCCCGGAGGTTTCCCCCTTTTTACCTGGGCAGAGCGGCTCTGCCCAGGCAGCTCCGGGACCGGCAGCGTCCTGCAAACTTCATGAAGGGCCCGGCATATCTTTCTTTTCAAAAAACAAAGTCCAATTAAAGCCCAGACATTGGCCGATCTTTTGGGCGGTCTCAACGGATGGGCGGACACCTCTTTCAATTTTTGAGATAGTCGTTCGATCGACTCCTACTTTATAAGCAAGCTCCCCCTGGGTCAAACGAGCTGACATGCGCTTATCCCTCATGATCTGCACGGAATCGCCCCCTAAAAAGTGATAACACTTCACTCTTTATTCCATTTTATGTGATAATTGTCCACAAGTCAAGATGGCTTGTGGAGATTTATCACACACATTGTGAGGTGAAAATTTTTCACATAAAATACAAGATAAGAACTATAATCTCTATTAGCATAGAAAACAGGGAGGATGTTTCATGATCTTTCACGAAACATTACGGCAGCTGCGTCTGGAACGCAAGCTCAAGCAGAATCAGGTAGCCGCTATACTGGGCATTGACCGGACGACCTATACCAAATACGAAACCGGCAAAAGCGAGCCTGACCTTGCCATGACGCAAAAGCTGGCGGACTTTTACAATGTCAGCGTGGACTTTCTTCTGGGACGTGAAAAAGCTCCCTCTGCGCCGGAACCCTTAAAGGTGCCGCAGGTGGAGCTTTCCGACGAGGATAAAAGAAAAATCAACGAGGAATCCAAAAGGCTTAAGAGCCTTCTGCTGTCATCCATAGAGGTTGCCTACGGCGAAGACGGCGGCGAATCCACCCTTGAGAAAATTCTCCTTGCCCTGGACGAGGGCATGGCCTTGGCTCGTGAAGAGGCCATCGAGAAATATCGAAAGGGAAAATAGACCCTCCCCTTCATTTAAGCATGGCCGCAAGTGCCTGGGAGAGGCGTTGTATGCCTTCCCGGATGCGGGGCTCGGGCATATTGGAATAATTCATGCGAAAAGTATTTTCTCTTGGCGTACAGGCGTAAAAGGAGCCTCCCGGCACAAAAGCCACACCGGCTTCAACAGCCTTTTGGAACAAATGTCTCCCATTTACCCCTTCCGGCAGTTCCACCCAGGTAAAGAGCCCTCCCTCCGGACGGGTATATTGGATCTCCCGGGGGAAGTACTCCTCCATGGCTTCAAGCATCACATCCCGTCTTTCTCCGTAGACCTTTTGAATACGTGACACATGAGCATCCAAATCAAAGCTGTTAAGAAGGGCGGCAATCTGCATCTGGTTAAAGGTGGAGGTATGTAAATCCGCTCCCTGCTTCACCTGAACCAGCTTTTCCAAAACGGCTCCCGACGCGGCTATCCAGCCCACCCTAAGGCCGGGACAGAGGGTTTTTGAAAATGTCCCCAGATGAATAAGGTTCTCCGAACCGCCCAGAGCTAAAACCGAGGGACAGGCTTCCCCCTGGAACCGGAGCTCGCCATAAGGGTTATCCTCCACAACCACCGCGCCGTATTTCACTGAAAGCTCAGCCAGAGCCTTGCGCCTTTCAAGGGACCAGCTTCTTCCTGTGGGATTTTGAAAATCCGGTATGACATAGATGAGCTTTCTCCGGGTGGAGGCCTTCAGCACTGCCTCCAGCGCGTCCGGAAGCATCCCCTCCGAATCCGTATCCACCTCCACAAAGCGGGGCTCATAAGCCCGAAGCGCTTGAATAGCCCCCAGATAGGACGGCCTTTCCAAAAGCAC
>JAEXPO010000161.1 GCA_023446675.1 Bacillota bacterium
AATCGCACTGGTGCTCATGGTCTATCTGGGGACCTTTGCCTTTTCCGCTGGCATGGGTTATCTGTTTGACAATGTAAGCGCTCTTTCGTCACTTAAAGGAACGGTAATGCCGCTTATCTGGGGCTTCAATTTTTTAATCGGCTCCATTCTGGCTCTCGTGGTAAAGTGGTTCTTTTCGGTTCTTAAAAAGTCGGGGCTTATGAAGCGGCAATATACGAACAATTATCTTTTAAACCGCATTTCCGGCATAGCCTTTGACCTTATGATCATCTGCAGCGTCTGCTCCATTGACCTGTCGGACTTAAAGGAGCTTTGGATCCCTTTTGTCGTTTTAACAGCCATTGGAGGCTTTGTCACATTAACCTACCTGCATTATGTGTGCAAACGGCTTTACCCCAGCTATGAGAGAGAGGGAATGCTTTCCATGTACGGTATGCTCACAGGTACGGTAAGCACGGGCATTGTGCTTTTAAGGGAAGTGGACCCGGATTTTAAGACCCCGGCGGCAAATAATCTTGTTATCGGAAGCTCCAGCGCCATACTTTTGGGCTTCCCTTTTTTGGTTCTTTTAGGAGTTGCTCCTAAATCCGACACACATCTGTTTGTGACCATAGGCATTATGGCAGCGTACTTTGTTGTATTAAACTACCTCATGCTCAAAAAGAGCAAAAAGGCCCATTAAAGAAATGAAAAAAGCAGCTGTTCTGTCTGCGCCTCTTAATAATTGGGTTGAGGTATAGCCCGCTTCGGTCAGCCGATCAGAACAGTAATTCAAAGGAGATTGTAATGAGACTTTATATCATAAGGCATGCGGATCCCGACTATCCCAACAATACCATAACGGCAAAAGGTCATCTTGAGGCCCAGGCTCTTTCTGTGAGGCTGGTTGCCCAGGGCTTGGATAAGGTCTTCACCTCACCCCTCAACCGGGCCAAAGAAACCATGAAATACACTACCGATAAGCTTGGCATGGATTATACCATTGAGGAATGGGCAAGGGAGCTGGACATGTGGCTGCATGAATCCCCCTGGGGCCCCATGGCCGTATGGGACGCACCGGGAGCGGATATGCGGGAAAGCCTGCGAAATTCGGGAAAAGATCTGTGGTCGGGCAACGAACACTTTTCCTCAATTAAAATTGATGAGGTATATGAACAGGTTAAAAGAGATTCCGACGCCTTTTTAAAGCGTTTGGGCTATGAACGGGAAGGAGGCCGATACCGGATCCTCCATGCCAACAAGGATAAGGTGGCTTTGTTCTGCCATAACGGGTTGGGCCTTACCTGGCTGGCACATCTTCTGGATCTTCCTTTGTCCCTTGTATGGTCGGGCTTCTGGCTTCCGCCCTCCTCGGTGACTACCCTGTTGTTTGATGAACGCTCCAGCGAATGGGCAACGCCCCGCTGTATCGGTCTGGGTGATGTTTCCCATCTCTATCAAGCGGGGCTTCCCGTGCAGCCCAGAGGTATCCTGGCCAATTTCGACTAAGAGAATGGCGCCGGATTACTCCAGATTGAGCTTTTTATTAAGTATGAAGGTGGTCAGGGCATAGAAGGCTGCGCCGAATACCAGAGGAATCAGGATGAGGTAAACAAGCAACAGTGATTCCAGGTTCGCCGGTATAAGGGGCTCCTCTACGCTGCTGATAAATTCTATGGTGCCTGGGAGGGTGTAGAAGGATATAATTCCTACAATGATCTGTGTTACGGTATTGAGCCCCAGGAAGGCGCCGAAGGAAACCAGAAGCTTGTGATTGGGCGCCATGTGGCCTACGGCAATGGCGGCATACAGCATAAGGCTGCTGGCGAAAAGGCTTATGAGAATTCCGGCAATAAGCTCTGTACTGAGAATAGCCAGATGACCCGAGCCTAAATAGGCATCCACAGTGTCCAATAACAGGGACAGCTCGGAAGCTATGTCTCCAAACAGGCCGCGCTCGTAAGCAACGATGAATATGGAGCCAAAGGCGATAATGACGCTTAAAATAACCCAGCTTACAGAAACCAGGAGCTTGCTTACAATATGCTGCCAGGTTTTTACTGGAAGCGTAAACATCAGGTAGCCCTCGTCGCTGAGAAGATTTCTGTAGAAACGCTGGATGGTAACCACCACGGTGATAACGAAGATGGCGATAATCATGGCTACATAGAGGAACATGCTGATGCCCTGGGGGAGCTCAAAACGGCTGGTGTTCAAATTCAGCAGAATTTTGTTGATTGCGGCAAAAACAAGGAGAACGGCATACAAAGGAAGAAAAATCCTGCCCGTGGCCTTGTATTCATATTTTAAAAGTTTTGTCAGCATTTGAATACCTCCCTGAATAAGTTGTCGACGGATTTGCCTCTCTCATCACGGATGGCATCCACCGAGGATGAAAGAACGATTTGGCCGCCATGAATGAAGACTACGTGATCCAGCACCTTTTCAATGTCGGCGATGAGGTGGGTGGATATAATCACGGTGGCATTTTCGTTATAGTTGGAAATAATGGTTTCCAGAATGTAGTCCCGGGCAGCCGGATCCACTCCGCCTATGGGCTCATCCAGCAGGTACAGCTCCGCCTCACGGCTCATAACCAGGATAAGCTGAACCTTTTCTTTCGTACCCTTTGAAAGGGTCTTCAGGCGGTCCTTGGGGTTAATATTAAGCCGTTTCAGCATATCGTAGGCTTTTTCCCTTTTAAAATCCTCGTAGAAGTCGGCAAAGAAGGCAATAAGCTCTTCAACCCGCATCCAGTCGTTGAGATAGCTTCTTTCCGGCAAATAGGATACACGCATCTTTGTCTCTGCTCCGGGAAGGTAGCCGCTGATTCGGATGGAACCGGAGGTTGGTGTCAAAAGATTGTTGGCCAGCTTGATAAGCGTGGTTTTGCCGCTGCCGTTAGGTCCCAAAAGGCCTACTATTTTACCCCGTTCAAGGGTAAGATTGACTCCGGAGAGTGCTTTTTTGTTTCCGAAGCTTTTGGTGAGATCGGTACAGCTTAGAATGGTGTTCATTGCTTCAACTCCTTTGCCAGATTCATAAGAATGCTTGCGATTTCCTGCTTTTCAAATCCCAGCTTTCCCATTTTTTCAATAAACTCGGCAGCTTGCTCTTGAGCTACCCTGCTTTTCGCCTGTTCAATCATATGGGCATCCTCCGTAATAAAGCGTCCGCTTGTTCTCTGAGTTACAATAAGACCGTCTTCCTCCAGCTTTGCCAGAGCCCGCTGCATAGTATTGGGGTTTACCGCAGCCTCCTGGGCCATATCTCTTACCGAGGGGAGCCTTGCTCCCAAAGGAAAGCTTCCTGCAAAGATCATCATTTCGATTTGCTCAATAAGCTGGGTGTAAATGGGTCTGTCGGACTTCAGTTCCCATGGCATGTTTTCACTCCTTTGTCATAGCCTGAATTTTGATTTTAATGTTGTTGTATTATTGTATTACTGTGTTAATGTATTAAGCTGTTAATACAATGATACAACTGTTAAAAACATTTGTCAACGGATCTGTTCATTTTATTTTCATTGTTTTATGATAAATAAGGAAAAACGGCACGGGATGTTCCGGGCAATTCCGGAAGAAATACCGGGAAACAAAGGAATAGAAAGGAAAGAACGGCTTTATGAATCTATGGAACGGGAAAAAGAAGGCACTGACCTTCAGCTACGATGACGGTGTCGGACAGGACAAGCGTTTGGTGGAGATTTTCAACCGTTACGACATGAAGGGAACCTTTAACATTAATACAGGCATTCAAAGCGCATCAAGCAAATGGGTAAAAGGCACGGTAGAAATTCGGCGCCTGAATGTAAGGGATATTAAGGAGGTCTATAAAGGGCATGAGGTAGCCGCCCACTCTTTGACACATCCCCATCTGGAGCTTTGGGACGAAGAAACCATAGAGAATGAAATGGATCAGGACATGCTTAACATAGAACGGATTTTCGGCCATAAGCCGGCAGGAATGGCCTATCCCTTTGGGACCTATGATGAGAAAACCCTCAAAGTACTTAAAAAGCTGGGGCTCGGCTATGCAAGGACTGTGAAATCCTCAGAAAATTTTGAAATGCAGGCGGAGCTTTTGGAGTTCAGCCCCACCTGTCATCATAATAATAAGAAGCTTATGGAGCTTGGACGGGCCTTTTTGGAGCTCAGGCCCGAAACACCCAAGCTTTTTTATGTATGGGGACACAGCTTTGAATTTGATACCGATGATAACTGGGCGCTTATTGAGGAATTCTGCGCGCTTATGTCCGGAAAGGACGATATCTATTACGGTACAAACGCAGATGTTTTCGGCCTGTGACTTGACAATGAAATTATATAGCGTATAATTTAATTATATAAAATTAAATAGACCTTCAGGGTTTGGCGAAATTCCATACCGGCGGTAAAGCCCGCGAGCCGTAAGGCAGATTCGGTGAGATTCCGAGGCCGACAGTAAAGTCTGGACGAGAGAAGAGGTTTATGCTTGGGATAAGTATGTCTTTTTAGCCTTGAGGGTGTTTGCCTTCAAGGCTTTTTTGCTTTGAAGGCAGGGGAAAGGGTGATAAATGTGTTATTTAATACGATAGAAGAGGCATTGGATGAAATAAGGCAGGGGAGAGTGATTCTCATTGCCGATGATGAGGACAGGGAAAGCGTAGGGGACATGGCTCTTGCTGCAGAGAAGGTTACCCCCGAGACTCTGGACTTTATGAGCAGCAACGGAGGCGGACCTGTGTACTTTGCAGCTGGTGAGGAGGAGCTTGAAAAGCTTAAGGCGGACCATTACCGGAAAGCCTTTTTAGCCTCCGACACAGAGGAAGGGTATTTACCGGTGGATTGGGTTGATTCCTACCAGGGCTATTCCTCTACGGCAAAGGCCCTTACCATAAAAAAAATTCTTGATAAAAACTCCGGCAGGAAGGATTTCAGGCATCCCGGCCACATTTTTCCCATCCCCGCGAAAAAGGGAGGGGTTCTTAAACGGGCCGGCCGGGCCGAGGCAGTTTCTGATTTGGCTTTACTGGCAGGGGCAGGACCCCAGGGCCTGTTATGTGAGGTGCACAACGAAGACGGAACCCGTACAAAGCTTCCACAGCTCTTTGCCTTTGCCGACAGGCATGGGCTTAAGATGGTGAGCGTTAAGGATATCATTGCCTTTAGAAGTGCCAGGGAAACACTTGTGGAGCGTGTTACCACCGCTAAAATGCCTACACGCTATGGTGACTTTCTTATTCATGGCTTTGTCAACCGTACCAACGGAGAGCACCATATTGCCCTGACCATGGGTGATATCAATAAGGAGGAGCCGATTCTGGTTCGGGTTCACTCCGAATGCCTTACCGGCGACGCCCTTGGCTCCAGCCGCTGCGACTGCGGGCATCAGTACGATGCCGCCATGAAAAAAATCGCGGCCGAGGGACGGGGCATACTGGTGTATATGCGTCAGGAGGGCCGGGGAATAGGCCTTATCAATAAGCTTCGGGCCTATGAGCTCCAGGATGGGGGATTGGATACGGTGGATGCCAATCTCGCCCTTGGTTTTCCCGAGGATCTCAGGGATTACGGCATTGGCGCTCAAATCCTTTTGGAGCTGGGTGTGGGCAAAATCCGGCTGATGACCAATAACCCCAGAAAAATCGTAGGTTTATCCGGCTATGGCTTTGAAATTGTGGAAAGGGTTCCCCTTCAGATTGACACCGTAAAGGAGGCTAAATTTTATATGCATACCAAAAAGGAAAAAATGGGCCACCTCTTCCAGTTCTAGACTGAAGAGGGGATGGCGTGTCAATCAATAAGCCGGTGGGCATACCATTTTGTACCCCTGAATCTAAGGAGGAAAATGAGTCCCCGTATTCCCCATTCAATATTCATAGCCAACCATACGCCCACAATGCCCATATTAAACACAATACCAAGAAGATAGCCCAGGACCACTCTGAAAAGCCACATGGAAAGCATGGCTACAATGGAGGTGAACCTGGAATCTCCGGCGGAACGCAGGGCGGATGGAATAATGAAGCTGATGGGCCAGAAAATAAACTGGGCAACCCAGTTTACCAGCGCAATGCGGAATAAATCCGACAGTATTTCCGCAGGCGGATTGAAAAGCGACATGAGAGGATTGAACAGGGGAAGGATTATGAAACCCATCAGGACGAGACCTGCGGAGGCCAATGCCACAAAGGAACGAACCAGCTTTTTGGCATCGGCCACGTTTTTTCGTCCCATACACTGTCCAACCACGGTAATAATGGAAACACTCACCGTGTTTCCCACAATGAACATAAGACTGTTATAGGA
>JAEXPO010000110.1 GCA_023446675.1 Bacillota bacterium
GAACGAAATGGAGAAAAGCTACCCAGACTTAACAAGGATCTGGGCTGACGGGGAAAAGCTCCATACCGTTAATTCGGAATTCTCTTATCTTGATCTGTTCAAATTTTATGTAATTAATGGCCATATGAATGGGTCCTCCGTCATTGTCATTGATTATCAGAATAAAGAGTATCTCATCGCCGGCGATGAAGCTTATCTATGCGACAATTTCAAACGAAACGTCCCAATAAGCATGACCTTCGACGCGAAGAAAAATGCGGATTTTACTGATATGATACATCAAAAGGATATTGTTCCGCTAACCTGTCATGATGGAAGCATTATGAAAAGCTACCCAAGGGTTTCAGGGCATATTGTAAGGATTATTTAAATGGCCACTACAGATTGAATGATAAGCCGCCGAGCGTCAGAGCCTGGCGGCTTTTAAACTTGCTTTTTTTCTTTGGTTTAATGAACGGCGATTTTAAAAGATTAAAAAATGAACTTTTGGCAACTCTGGTTTGTATCTGTCTATGAGAGGAGGCGCAAAGACTTGATTGACAAGCACATCGAACAATACGGCAAACGGTTGTATGGGCTCTGTGTGACCCTTTGTGCCGCTTCTCGGGGCTCTGCTGAAGCAGACGACCTCTATCAGGAAACCTGGCTCAAGGCAGTTAAGCATTATTCTCAATACGACGCCACCAGAGAATTTGAGCCCTGGCTGACAAAAATTTGTGTGAATACCTACCGTAGCACACTGAGGCGGATAGTCAGAAGCCCATTTTTCAATGCCTTTTCCAGTAACGAAGAAAAGGATGCGGTTATCCGGTCTGTTGCAGCGGCTCCACCTTTGGATTACAGCCCTTTGCACCAGGCTGTTAATGAATTGCCCCTGAAGCTGAGATTGACCCTAATCCTTTTCTATTTTCAGGACAGGGATCTTAAATCCACCGCTGAGGCGCTTGGTATACCCATAGGTACGGTAAAATCCCGGCTCAATAAATCCAAAAAGCTTTTAAAGGAGGCTTTGAAAAATGAAACAGATATACCCTTTTGATAGCTTTCAACCGCCCGATCTAAGTGAGAAAAAGCTTCGGGCTGAAATACAGAGGCGAGCAACCCTGCGTCAAACGGCACTGCTGGCTCTGGCAGGTATTCTGGCCGAATTATGCTTAATTGCAGCAGCACTTTTTGTCAGTCCCATAAACGAAGTACTTGCCTTTGCTATAATAGCCTATGTCTGTGTGTCCATAAGCGGATGTGCCATCATTGCCGTCGTCTATGACCTGAAAAGGAGGAATCTTATATGTACGGAGCATTAATTGCTATGGTTGTTTATTTATCCTTATTGGTGGGTATTCCTGCCTTCATTGGTGTGTATGTCTACCGTGATGCTCTTCAAAGGGGGATGAACGCTTTGCTCTGGACACTGATTGCGGTACTTGCACCGGCTTTTATCGGCCTGGTTATCTACCTTTTAACCAGGGGCAGCTATTCTGATTTAAAATGCCCGGAGTGCGCATCATCTGTTACCGAGCAGTATGCGGTATGCCCCCAATGCGGTGCAAGGCTTAAGGATACCTGCCCCAGCTGCGGCTTTGCGTCGGAACCTGATTGGGTGGTATGCCCCAAATGTGCTTCTCCCTTGCCTGAGGGAAGAGTGGGCTATACGCCGCCTCTAAGAAAGAAGGATAAGGCACTGGGAAAAATACTCCTTATTGTTATCTGTGTACCTCTCCTGCTATTAGTTTTAATAGGCCTGCTTGGCTTTAGCAGCTTGAGCAACTCCTCATCCATGAACACCGCTTACGTCACCCCGGAGCATTATGAGAACCGCCCTGAAATTACCCAATGGCTTAAGGACTGTGAACAGGATCCTTCCAAAGCCTATGCGCTTCACTATGAGGTGGAGCAGAACGGGCGAAAGGCTACCCATTATTTGGTTTATATTCCCCATGCGACACAGGGCATGGACATTAAAACCCGTTATAAAACCGGCTTGTTTGGCGCATCGGTGGAGCTCCTGCTTGCCCAAAGCGGTGATCAGCAAAGTAGAGGAACGTCACTGACCTGTATTTCAAACTATTCGGACAGGTTCGCAGGGCTTAAGGTCTTTATGGAAAATGTCAGGATCGACTGTGAAATAACAGAGGTGGATTACAATCCCGCCTTGTTCGAGCTTTTAGATAACTAAGGGACTTCTGTTATGCAGGGTGTGAACTTTTAGATAACGGAGGAGCCTTTGTTATGCAGGGATTGAACTTTTAGATAACCGATGGACTTTTGTTATGCAGGGTGTGAACGTTTAGATAACCGGGACACTTCTGCCATGTAGATAGAACGGTTGAAGAGCGCTTAAATGCCGCTTGACAAAACCCTTATTTAATCATACTATGAAATTGAACAACGTTCAATTTTGGAGAGCGCTTTATGAAATCGGAAAGAACAAAAGAAAAAATTATACAGGAAACCATTATGCTTATAAAGGCATCCAATGGTGATACGGAGAGCATTACCATCAGAAAAATTGCCCAGAACGCAGGGGTAGGGGTAGGCTTGATAAACCACTATTTTAAAAGCAAGGATTATTTAATTG
>JAEXPO010000113.1 GCA_023446675.1 Bacillota bacterium
CATGCACCTATAATAATCCTTATATCGGCACCATAGGAAAGTCGTCCGTGCACAACCTCTTTTATCCGGAAACTCCCCAGGGGCGCAGCTTCAGCCAGCGCCCGGAAAGCTGCGGGGGCGGAAGGCTTGTCCGCTCACAGTACACCGAGGGGCATCTCTTTTATGAGACGGACTTAACCGACGCATGGGAGGCGGGTATTTTCAAAAAATGCCTGCGCCGGGTGCATTCCTCCTATCCGCTTTTGTATGCCGTGGAAGATGAGGTGCTCTTTGAAAGGCCCACGGCCTCGAGCTTCCGCCTCAATACCTATGGCCGGATCGAGAAAAAGGCAAATTATTGGACCATCAGGGAAGGAGATATTCAGCTTGCTGTTTACCCGGTAAAGGATGTACCTTGTAAGGACGTATACGGAGAAGAGGGGTGGGATGCGGAGCTTCGCACGGTCAGCCAGCTTCGCCTTTATATTGAAAAAAGGGAGGCGGTGAGCCTGCTGACGCTTTTGGAGATCTCCCGGCCCGGTGAGGAAAAGCTTGTTATCAAGCCTGGAGGGAAGCTTTTCTATAATGACGCACCCCTTAATATACCCTGATGAAGAAGGGCTGTCAGAAAGGAGAAAAACCTTTCTGACGGCCCTTGACACTGACATGTCTTTTTTTGTTTCTGCATTGGTTAAGCTGCTTTTGGATTTCTTGGAAACCGGCGCTGTTGTAAAGGCTGTCCGCCTATGCTAAAATGGAAAAAAATGCAGAGGAGCGGATTATGCAAAAAGCAAGGCAATATACGGAATACCTTGATGTACTCCGGGTTCTGTCCATGTTTTCAGTTCTGTTTCTGCATACGGCTGCAGGCAGCTTAAGAGCTGCTTTTGCGTCGCCTGTATGGCACACTGCCAATATTCTGACCGGCTTTATGAGTACCAGCGTACCGCTCTTTTTCATGATCTCCGGAGCCTTGATTTTAAACAGTGAAAAAACCGCCTCCCTGGAATTCACCTGGAAAAAACGTATGCCCAAGCTGGTGCTGCCGTTTTTGTTCTGGTCCTTTGTGGCCATAGCCTATTTTTTTGTTATGGACTATCGGGCTAAAGGGGTTTTTGATATCAGTCTCATCACCGGCAAGCTAAAAAATATATTGGGCCAGCCTGCAACCGTGCATCTCTGGTTCATGTACGCCCTTATTCCTCTTTACATGATCTCACCCCTTCTTAAGAAGCTTGCGGATGCGCTGGATAAAAAACTGGCTGTTTATCTCATGGTTCTTTGGTTTGGCGCAAGCTCTCTTCTGCCGACCCTTGCAGGTCTGGCGCCTGCTCGCTTCCAGCCTCTTTTTGCTGCCAATCCCAGCTATAATCTCCATTTTCTCGGGGGCTATATCGGGTATTTCTTTTTAGGCTATTATCTCTTTCAGTATGACAAAAAGGTCTCCCTGAAAATTCTGACTGCCGTGACTGTGGCTGACGGAGGAGCCATTGCTCTGGGAACCTGGTGGAAAACCCAGGCCCTGGGTGAATACTCGGAGGCTTTTAAAAGCTATGGAAGAGTGTTTGTGCTCGTTTTGTCGGCAGCGCTGTTTCTTATGGCCAAGGAGCTTTTAACCAGGCGTCCGCTGTCCAAAGGCGCTTCCTTTTTTATTCGTCTGTTATCCGGTGCATCCTTTGGAATTTACCTGGTACATAACCTTATTGTTCATTTTATATCCAGGGACGGAAGCCTGTCCCCCGCCCTTTCCCTTGGAAAGCTTGCTGTGGCCTGGATAATCGTTTTTGCTTCATCCTTTTTAATTATCTTTTTAGGTTCCTGTATCAAGCCCCTGTGCTTTATGGTAACGGGGCTTAACTACAAGACCGCTTGTGAGAGCCTTAATTACCATTATCTCCTTAAATCGTTTAAAAAAGGAAAGCCGCAAGATAAGGAAAATCAGGCTGCCTGAAAATGAAAGTGCGTCATAAACCCGGTTGAGCGCAGCCTTTATTTTGGTATATAATGATAAGGCATGATAGTAAAGCCTTCCGGGAATGTTAACGAGGCCCGGTATGGGAGGCTTTTGTCAATAAAAAATCCGGAGGATGTATATGCAAAGTAAAATACGTGATATAGGCCTGGCGGAATCGGGCAGGCAGAAAATTGAGTGGGTAAAGCGCAACATGCCCATTCTTTCGGGGCTGGAAGAGGAATTCAGCAGGACGCGCCCTTTTGAAGGCGTTAAAATAACACTGTCCGTTCATCTGGAAGCCAAAACCGCCTATCTTTCAAAGGTTCTGGCCGCGGGCGGAGCCAAGATGGCGGTTACGGGAAGCAATCCCCTTTCCACTCAGGATGATGTGTGCGCAGGGCTTGTAGCCGACGGGCTTGAGGTTTATGCCTGGTACAATTCAACCCCGGAGGAATATGAAGCCCATATTACGGAAGCCCTGTCCCAAGGCCCCAACATCATTATCGACGACGGCGGAGATCTCATTCACGCCCTTCATACAAAGCTTGCCCATCTTCTTCCCCAGGTGTGGGGCGGCTGTGAGGAAACCACCACGGGTATTGTCAGATTAAAAGCCATGGAAAAGCAGGGGGTTTTGAAAATTCCCATGATGGCGGTTAACGACGCCCAGTGCAAGCATCTTTTCGACAACCGGTACGGTACGGGCCAGTCGGTGTTTGACGGTATTGACCGCACCACCAACCTTATCGTAGCAGGAAAAACCGTGGTTGTAGCCGGTTATGGCTGGTGCGGCAAGGGTGTGGCCATGCGGGCCAAAGGCCTGGGCGCCAATGTTATTGTCACCGAGGTGGATCCGGTGAAGGCCATTGAAGCTGTTATGGACGGCTTCGCGGTGAAGACCATGGACGAAGCCTCCGGTGTGGGTGATATTTTTATCACCGTTACAGGCTGCGACCGTGTAATCTACGGCGACCACTTCAAAAAGATGAAGAATGGGGCCGTTATGTGCAACGCGGGCCATTTTGATGTGGAAATCTGCATCCCTGAGCTCAGGGAGCTTTCCGTTGCCGAAGAGGAAAGCCGGAAAAACATACGGGGCTTTAAAATGGCTGACGGCAGGATGCTGTACCTTTTAGGCGAGGGCCGCCTGGTCAACCTGGCCTGCGGCGACGGGCACCCGGCGGAGATTATGGATATGAGCTTTGCCGTACAGGCTTTGGGCGCGCTTCATATTCTGCAAAACAAGGGAAAGCTTTCACCCGGGGTCTTTAACATTCCGGACTCCGTCGATCAGCGTATTGCTTTAAGAAAGCTGGAAAGCCTTAATCTTTCCATTGACACCCTTACCGAGGAGCAAAAAAAATATATGGGAAGCTGGCAGGGCTAATCCCGTTAAAATGACTGAAAAAGGCGGTGTCCGCTCTTATTACAGGAGAGCAGGCACCGCCTTTTTATAACATTGCTTTGATTAAGAATAGGAGTTAATTGCGCGCATATTCCGAATCAAGGGATTCCATATCAAAGACTTTTTATTTCATTCTTGACTTCTAAAATGGAAATTGATATGATAAAATAAATTGAA
>JAEXPO010000125.1 GCA_023446675.1 Bacillota bacterium
CTTCTCAACGGCCTGAATAAAGGCCTCTTCCCTTGTTACCAGCGCCACAAGAGCCAGCGCTCCCATCCTTTCCCTGGCGTAATAGTAAATAGTCAGGGTATCCTCCTTAAACAGAAGGCTTCCCTCGCGTATCACTTTATCAGCCGTCTGTACAAGCTCTTTCCATACATGCTCAAGACGTTTGCCTTGAATACGTTTTTTAATTTCCGCCACATGGGCGTCATGAAAAAACAAACCGGGCATATCCCCACTCCTTTATAGTATTCAACTGTATTCAATTCAAGGAAACGCCGGCACCTGTTCTATTGAATCTATTTCTATTATAGTGGTGATGAGAAATTATCAAATGGCATAAACATCGGAAACTTTATACTTTTCGATTGAAATCCATGACCTTCAGGAAGTACAATAAGGATAGGACGCAGCCGTATAAATGGCTGAGGCTGAGAGGGCGTGAAGAAAGCCATGGACGGAAGATTTCAGCTTAGCGAAAAGGAACCGGATATATCTATAGGACGGCTCATTCTTGCACTTAGAAAGCACACACCCAGGAAATGGATTCATACGGTATCCAAAAGAGCCAGCTATGGGGCAGCCTTTGTGCTAAAGGGCAGGGCGGTTTATATTACGGAGGAAGGGCGCTATCCTGTTGAAAAGAACCATGTTCTTTTTTTCCGGGAGGAAAGCACCTACCGAATAACGGTAGACGACCATGAGGGCTTTGAGTTTGTGGTGGTTTCCTTTGACATACCTGAAAAGGAGCAGGCCGCGCAGCTTACCATACCTCCTGCCCTATACCCGTCCGATCCTCTTACTCTCAGACAGCATTTCCTGGCTGTCCATAAGATCTGGAATATACGGGCAAGGGGCTATACCCTGGCATGCCGCATTCACATTCTCTCCATCCTTCTGGAGCTTATTTCCGGGGGCAATGACAGAAGCAAAAAGCCGGGAGCCCTTCCCTCCGGCATAGAGGAAGCCTGCTGGACAATGCAAAGGGATTACCCGCAAAAGCTGGATATGGATAAACTGGCCAGGGATGCAGGCTACAGCGCATCCCATTTCCGAAGTGTATTCAAAAAAGCCACAGGGCTTCCGCCTGTGGCCTATTTGATGAAAATACGAATTGAAAGAGCCTGTGAGCTTTTAAACAGCGAGCTTTTAACGGTTACGGAGGTGGCGGAGGCCACAGGCTTTTCAAATGTCTATTATTTCAGCAAAGCCTTTAAGAACCATACAGGCTCCTCACCCGGACTTTTCCGCCGCAAGGATCCCGGGCTATAGCGCTATCCTCCTGCGCTGACGGTTAAAAGTAGCCGCCCTTTTCAACCACCTGGGTGGGCGTTAAGCCCTCAAGAACCATCTGCTTGATTTCCTTTTCATTCTCCTGTATGTATTCCGCCTTCTGAAGCACCTCATAGGCCAGCTTTCGGGGCACGACAATAACGCCGTCAATATCCCCGAATATAATATCGCCGGGATAAACAAACACATCTCCTATTTTAACAGGAAGCTGATACCCAATCATGCGGAAGCGGCCCAGCATGCCATTGGAGGAACGAAATTTGCAGAATACGGGAAAATCCTGCTCCAGCACCTTGTTGGTATCCCGGACGCCTCCGTCTACCACCGCCCCCTTGCAGCCCCTGCGCTTAGAGGCCATAGTCATTACCTCGCCCCACTGTGCCGATTCATCATCGCCGCAGGTATCCCATACCACCACGCTGTCCTCCGGCAGGGCTTCCAGCATTTTGGCCCGCTGCACCATTTCGTTCTCCAGGGTGAGGTTCTTTGAGCCTTTAATGGTAAAGGCGATACCTGCCACCTTCATAGCGTCCTTCAAGGGCATAATGTTGTTGGGCAGGGTTTGGTATAAAAGCCCCTTTTCCCTCAGCACATCATTGACGGCAGCCGTAAAAACCTTTTCATACCGGCTGCACAGCTCCTTTTCAGGAATGGGAAGTTCATCCGTTTTGTGATTATCCCTTAAAGCCTTCAACTCATCCAGATCCATAATTCGCTCCTTTTCATCCTTTAATTCAAATTGTTTTCCTGGTTTTTGCCGCTTTATTCACTCTTCTGAATACCGGTTTTACTTTCGTTTCGTTACCTTTTCCAGGTGCCGGTTTTCCTGCCGTTTCATTCACTCATCAAAGTATCGGATAAGGGTTTTTCATACCCGCTTCTTAATCACCCGGGCCGGGGCGCCCACCGCAACACTGTAGGGAGGAATATCCCGGGTAACAACAGCTCCGGCTCCTATGACAGAGCCCCTGCCTACCGTTACTCCCGCAGTAATGTTCACTCTTCCGCCTATCCACACATCATCCTCAATGGTAATGGACTTATGGGTGAGCCCTTGTTGGGCAATGGGCCGGCTGATGTCGCCAAAGTTGTGGTTGCCTGCAATAAGCATACAGTGGGAAGCGATGCGTACATTGTCTCCCAGCCGAATTACCCCTTCCGAGGCCGACTCATTACCATAGCCCACGAGTATGGAATAGGCCTGCACGGAGCAATTACTGCCCATACGGACATTGCCCTGAATGATAGCACCGGGACCTGCTACACAGGCGTCACCAATAACAATGGCCCCATCCCTGGGATGGATTCTGGCTTCGGGGCTTAAAACAGCGGTAGCCGAAACCGTTACTTTCTTATGCCTCAGCGCCAGACGCCTCCCCCACCAAACACCCAGCTTCTGCCCCCAGGTCTTTTTGGCAGGCAGGCTTAAGCCTCCGTCAGCCCATATCCAAAAGCTCATTTTCTTCCTCCTGTTTTTGAAAGGATTTAAATCAAAGATTGTAATTGGCCTGCTTGCACCCAACCCAAACTTCCGCTAAAGTAATGCTATACCCTTACATTCTTAATGCGCTTTCTTATTTTCATTGAAAGGCTGTGTGCGAAATGGCTTCCCCCGGCGAACCGTCCCTTGATTTTACAGTTACAAACATTGAATTTATTGTGCACCGACCGCCCAATCCTTCCTGGAAAATTGAAGGTCTGGCTAACCACACCTCCTATATTATGGCCCTTTCCACCGACGGAGAGGCAGACTACAGCTTTAACGGGAGCATGTACCACGTAAATAAAGGCGATATCCTGTTCTTTCCAAAGGGAATGGAGCATACGGCCTATAGC
>JAEXPO010000342.1 GCA_023446675.1 Bacillota bacterium
GAATATTGGAGTAAATGTTCCGGCCTTCCTCCACGGCAGCTACTATACTTGAGAAATTATCATCCATAAGGATCATAGCCGCAGATTGCCGGGTAACATCGGTTCCGGATTTCCCCATGGCTATGCCGATATCCGCATCCTTTACAGCGGGAGCGTCGTTAACCCCGTCACCCGTCATAGCTACAATATGGCCGTTTTTTCGAAAAGCCCGCACAATCCGGAGCTTATGCTTGGGAAACACACGGGAAAAGACGGTGGTGTTTTCACATGCCGCTTCCAATTGGCTGTCGCTCATTGTATCCAATTCGGCTCCCGTCAAAATCCGATCCCCGGGCTGAAGAATGTCCAGGCTTCTGGCAATGGCGGCGGCGGTCTCCTTATGATCTCCGGTTATCATGACCGTACGGATACCTGCCTTGTGGCACCTGGCTACCGCTTCCCCCGCTTCTTTTCTGGGCGGATCGGTCATGCCTGCCAGGCCTACAAAGACAAAGTCCTGTTCAAGCTTGTCGCTTTTGGCCTGCCGGGGCTCAATGACCCTGTAGGCAAAGGCCATTACACGAAGCGCCTGCCCGGTCATTTTACTGCACTCGTTAAGAATATGGTTCTTATCGTCAAAGGCCATATCCCTTTCCCTGTCGGCTATCATAATGCGTTTGCACTTATTTAGTATAACCTCCGGAGCACCTTTTGCAAAAACCAGCACCTCACCGGACGGTGTACGGCACACCACCGACATAAGCTTGCGGTCCGAATCAAAAGGAATTTCCCTTATCCTCCGATAAGCGCTGTCAGTTTGCTCCTTATCCATCCCCATATCCAGAGCGGCACGAACCAGTGCCACCTCGGTGGGATCACCCTCAATATCCAGATTTTTGCTGCTGCCCTGCTCCGATAAATTGAAATCCTCAGCTTGCTTGACATTTGTATTACCGCAAGCCAGGCCAATTTTCAAAAGAAGCTTAAGTCCGTAGGTTTTGTCCGGATGTACCTCCTTGCCTCTGCAATAGGCAGAGAGGTTCCCATGGCCGTTACGTGACAGTATGTACGGATTTTTTCCGGCATAGGCGGCGACAACCGTCATTCGGTTTTCCGTAAGCGTGCCCGTCTTGTCCGAGCAAATAACCGTTGCGCAGCCCAGTGTTTCAACAGCCGGGAGCCGCCTTACCAAAGCCTGGCGCTGTACCATTCGCCGAACTCCTATGGCAAGCGCAATGGTCACTACAGCCGGCAGTCCCTCAGGAACGGCAGCCACTGCCAGGCTTATGCCCCCCAGCAGCATCTGAAGCACATTTTCGCCTCTAAGGATTCCAATTAAGGAGACAATAGCACAAATCACCAGACAGCCGGATACCATATACTGCCCCAGCTTCTCAAGCTTTTTCTGCAAGGGTGTATCCTGAACCCCTGCCGTAACTATCATGTCGGCTATCTTTCCCATTTCGGTTTCCATACCGGTACGAATCACTACAGCCTTGCCTGTCCCATTGGTTATCATGCTTCCCATGAAAAGGGTTTGCCGGTTTTCAATGGTCTTGCTTCGATTATCCATGAGGGCGGATTTTCCTGCCGGAACCGACTCGCCGGTAAGCATGGATTCATCTGCAAAAAGCGCATTGGCTTCCAGTAAAACCCCATCTGCAGGCACACGGTTTCCAGCCTCCAGAATGGCTAAATCCCCAGGCACCACACGATCCGCCGGGATATCCTTTATAATTCCGTCACGAACCACTCTGGCATGAGGGGCTGCCATATCATTCAGTGCTTCCATAGCCTTTTCTGTCCGCATTTCCTGAAAAAAGCCCAGGAAGCCATTAAGAAGAATGATGGTCAAAATAGCGATACCTTCACTGTTTTCTCCCATAAAAAAGGAAATAATGGCAGAGGCAATTAAAATAATAATCATCAGATCGGTAAATTGATGAAAAAGAGTTTTGAACCAATGGTTCTTTTTTTCAGCCTTCAGAACATTTTTCCCATAGATCTCCAGCTTTCTGGATGCTTCCGTTTCACTCAGCCCGTTTGCGCTTTCCCTGATTTCATCATAAACAGGCATTTGTCTTATGGCTTCCACAACACCACTCCCCCATTGTATCTTCCTTAGCTATAGACTATACGCTATCCTATGCCCTCTTTAGCACAAATAGTACAGGCCATGGAAGGAACAGGTACGTGCAGGCGCTCATATCCTGATAGAAGACTTTTTAAACAAGAGGCTTCAGCATGTGGATTTTATCCATGACCATCATTTCCAGCATCGACTGCCTTTTCGCAGGAGTGGCCTACGGCGCCAGAGGTATTCGCATCCCCTTTCTATCCAAGCTCATACTGTTTCTGATGGCTTTCATCGTAGGAACCGTCACACAGGTCCTTTCAACCTTTATTGCCGGGTTTATTCCCCCCTCAGCGGCTGAAATCATCGGACAGTTCATCCTTTTGGCACTGGGGCTGTTCATGCTTATGACAGCCATTTTTGACAAAAAGAAGCCTGTGTCCACCGAAATAAAGACAGCTATCGATTCAAAGGAACCTAAAACCCTTTTCAGGCTGGTCTTAAAGTCGGTAGGTATTACTGTGCAAATTCTTAAAAATTATGAGGATGCCGATATCAATGATTCCGGCAAGCTGGATCCCATGGAATCTCTTTTCCTTTCCATTGCACTTACACTGGACTGTACCGGACTTATCCTATGCGGCGCCCTCATTGGGGAGGGCAGTATATTTCTGCCCCTTGCGTTAAGCCTGGGACAGGTGGCCGGCCTGGTTTTGGGCGCAATGCTGGGAAAGCTGATATTCAAAAAGGTACAGCATCCCTTTATGAAATTTTTGCCATCCATCCTATTAATCCTCACAGCCTTGTTTGAATTCATACGCTGATGCCCAAATACAATACCGAAAGCGGGCTTTGTCCGAAGCCCAATGGATAGGAGAGCCGTGAAACACTTTGTTTTTTTATTTATGCCTGTCAGCTATCAGGTACTAAATCTTAAGGACTCTCCCTAACACTTCAAAACAAGCTGCATATTTTAGAGAAGGATGGTTATATAAAGAACCGTTTAATGTAAATAGGGCAGGATATCGCTAAGGCAGAGCTAAGGCCGGTTTTATCCAAACGGGGAAAATGGCATAACACAGGGGCTACTTCCTTAAGCGAGATCCGATACAGGTTGGAATATGAAAATTACAGTGATGAACGGCGGCCTGGGGAACCAGTTGTTTCAATACGCTTTTTACAGATGCGTTTGCTATTGGCAAAAGGATGAATGCTACATTGACGACAGTTGTTTTTTTCTTAACAAAGAGCATAACGGCTATGAGCTGGAGCGAATATTCAAATTGGCTCCGCCGTTATTAAGCCGCTATTTTACAGAAGAGCAATGGGCTTACTGCCTGGAACAAATCAAAAGCGGGAGGCATCTGGCAAATCTGTTGGAAGAAATGGGCTTCCCCTTTCAGGTTGTGGCAGAAACCCCGGATTTAAGCTATAAGGGCACCCCTTCTATAACTCCTCCAAACCGGTACGATCCTGCAATTCTCCGCCTTCATGGCAATATCTACTACCATGGCTACTGGATAAACGGAAACTGGTTCAACTCAGTAAAGGATGAGCTTGTAAAGGAATTGAGCTTTCCGAAACCGGTTCATCCCAAAAATCAGCAATTGCTTGACCTGGCTGACGGGACGAACTCAGTAGGAGTGCATATTCGCAGAGGCGATTTTTCAAAATACAATCTTATTCTGAATCCTGATTATTATATCGCATCCGTGAAAAGTATTCGGGAGGTTGTGGAAAAGCCTTTGTTTTTTCTGTTTTCAGATGATTTGGACTGGTGTGTTAATCATTACAGGGAGCTGGGCTTTGATCTAGCTCGGGATAATCTTATTTTTGTGGACGGAAATCGTGAGGCAAACAGCTACATTGACATGCAAATCATGTCCCACTGCAGGCACCTTATTATAGCTAACAGCGCCTTCAGTTATTTTGCGGCGCTTTTAAACCGGAATCCTGGCCGCATCGTCATGAACCCCATCCCTTCAAGACCCCTGTGACAGGCTAAGCAACGAAAAAGAGAAAGGCGTTTAGGGTGCCTTTCTCTTTTTAAGTATTCTGATCTTAATATTCTAATCTCAGTATCCTGATTTAGTATCCTAATCTCTGTTTCTTGATTTCAGTATTCGCTTTAAGAGCACTAGCGCCTCTATTCAAGAACCAATTCCACCGGACAGTGATCGGAGCCCAACACATCATCATGAATGATCGCGTCTTTAATTCTGTCCTTGAGCTCACTGGTGACACAAAAGTAATCGATACGCCACCCCGCATTATTGGTTCTTGCGTTAAACATGTAGGACCACCAGGTGTAAGCCCCTTTTTTCTCAGGGTACAGGTAGCGGAAGGTATCGATAAAGCCGGACCCCAGAAGCTCGTTAAACTTGTTCCTCTCCTCATCGGTAAAACCGGCGTTTCGTCTGTTGGAGGAGGGATTTTTAAGATCGATTTCCTTATGAGCTACATTTAAATCGCCGCATACCACTACCGGCTTCCTTTCATTCAGTCTCAGAAGGTAGCTTCTGAAATCATCCTCCCATTTCATCCGGTAGTCGAGGCGTTCAAGGCCCCTCTGCGCATTGGGGGTATAAACCGTTACCAGATAATACTCCTCAAATTCTGCCGTGATAACACGGCCTTCGTGATCATGCTCTTCAATGCCCATGTCGTAGCTGATGCTCAAGGGCTTTATTCTGGTAAGTATGGCTGTTCCCGAATAGCCTTTTTTTTCGGCATAATTATAATATTGATCGTAGCCCTCAAGCTCCAGGGTGAGCTGACCTTCAGAAAGCTTGATTTCCTGAAGGCACAGCACATCGGGATTTTTTCCCTTTATAAAATCTAAAAAGCCTTTGCCCATAACGGCTCTAAGTCCGTTTACATTCCAAGAAAATAATCTTGCCATAGCGCCTCCTTTTCATTTGCACTTAACCCTTGCCTTATCTTTTATCTTACCATACATTCGCAATCTTTTCTAAAAAAGAGAGGCTTGTAACTGCTATTAGCTCTTATCAATTTTAACCCGTAGAAATTTACCTCTAACTTTAACTGCATACTTCAATTCATAGGACAAAAACCCATTCTTAATTGCGTCATGTATTTCTGCTACTTCCTGCTGAATATCCTTCTCGCAGGCATACCATCCAAGCAGTACGGATTGCTCCCCCCAAAATGAGCCGTTGCTTACGCCAATCAGCATGTATGCCGGCTCGTCCGCTTTAGCTTTAAAAACCGGAGAAACCAAAACCTTGTAATAGTTGGCAACGGTCTTTCCGTCATAAGACTTAATAGTAATTTTTCCGCATGAAAGAATAATGCCCGGCTGTTTTTCGTTTTGGCCTGCAGCGGATGGAAGAGTCTCCCCCAGCATCAAATAATCCAGAGATACATTCAGTTTTTTGGACAAAAGCAGGAGCTTTTCCATCTCAGGATAGCCGGCCCCCTGTTCCCACTTGGATACCGCCTGCCGGCTTACTTCCAATATTTCAGCTAATTCCTCCTGCGAGATACTTTTTTCTTTTCTAATTTGCTTTAAATTTTCTGAAAAACTCATTTATTACTACCTCCTAATTCTTGTATAACACTATTTTATCTGAAGAATTCTACCCTTCAACCAACCTCAATTTGCATTTAGCAACTTGAAGTTGCATTTTTGCTTACATTTTTGCTTATTAGTATATAAATGAGTCGCAAGCAAGGCTATAGCCATAAATTCAAATTAGCATTATCTTCTTCACTTGAATATCATCTTACTTTTTAATTCAATCAGGGAATACTTCTCCAGGCCCGCTCCTTTTCAAATCGCTCTACAGCCTGATAAGCATCCTCCACAACCTCCTTTTCAAACCCCAGGAGATCCAGAAGCCGGATGGCGTTTCGGGTTGTGGCTCTGCCCGGCTTGATTTTATAATCAAAGCTTATTGTGTCGGCAGTGACCTCCTCTGTAAAATGCATGTTCTCGTAGTAGTTTTCAAGTATTCCGGTCAATTCCGTATCATGAGTAGCTGCAAGAATGCAGGCATTCTTGCCGGCAAGCCTTTTAAGAAGCCTGGAGGAAGCGGCGATCCGTTCTATGGTATTGGTTCCCCTTAATACTTCATCCACAACACAGAGGCATTTTACCTGTGGATTCAAAAGAGAGAAAACACTTTTTAACGTCTTTATTTCTGCCATAAAATAACTTTCGCCTGTTAAAAGATCATCCTTCAAATTCATGGATACCACAGGAAACAAGGGGTCGCTTCTCCAGGAGGTTCCATGACACAGCATAAGAG
>JAEXPO010000188.1 GCA_023446675.1 Bacillota bacterium
GATAAAGGAGAGCGGCCCATTCGTTATCGGAAGCTGACAGACTGCGCCGAAGGGTAATGCCCACTTCACGAATGCCATATTTTCTGCAGATTTGATCGGCCACGTCAACATAGCCGTCACGGTTCAGCCTTCCGGAGACCACATCGGTATCGCTCGCATGAATGCCGAGCACCTTTTCCGCATCCTCTTCATTGGCTATAAGCAAATCAATATCCGGGAGTATTTTTTCCATGCAGTCCCGGGCATCCTTTTGACTCCACATGTTTTTCCGATAATTTAAATCACAGCTTACGGTAAGGCCTTTTTTTCTTGCAAGGCGCACCGCTTCATGGCATACCCCCGGCATGGAGGGACTCAGCGCGGGAGTAATTCCTGTTATATGCATATGAGAAGCATTTTCAAAAATAGCCTCCCAGTCAAAATCCTTGGCGGAGGCCTGGGCTATGGCGCTATGCTTTCTGTCATAGACCACCTTTGAAGCACGCTGGGAGGCTCCCTTTTCAAGATAAAACAAACCCATGCGATCTCCGCCGTAGGCAATGTAATCGGTTCCCACACCGTATTTTTTCAGCATGGCTACACCGACCCTGGCAATATCATTATCCGGAAGGCGGGTAACAAATTCCGTAGCCATGCCCATAACGGCCAGTGAAACACACACATTAGCTTCGGCGCCCGTATAATTGACGTCAAAGTGCGGGGCTTGTGAAAAGCGCAGATAACCGGGAGGACTTAACCGGACAATAAAGTCTCCGAATCCAATTACTTTTTTCATCGTACTACAACCTCTTTTTATTCGTTATATATTCATAGCAGCCCAGAAGCATCAGCATGCCCGCGTAAGCCCCCTGATCCGCCACACCTGAGGCTCTGGAGGCAAATACGGCTGCCTTTCCGTACTTTGGCGCCATATTGCGTGTTGCTTCAACTCCGCTTTGGGCGCTCTCAAGAGCGATCCGGGCAACCTCCTGAAGAGAGACGCCGGAATTGGACAAAAGCGCTTGGACTGAGCTTTGAGCCGCCGGATGGATAGCGTCAAGCACGGTACGGTCACCGGGCGCACATTTCCCGCGCCTGGCGAGGCCTTCTGCAAAGCCGTTGAGATAGGCTGAAAATCCATGCGCATCAAGGCAGGGAAGACCGGCTACCGCTTTACCTCCGGACATAATGCCGGAGGCCATAAGTGTACCCATGGTGGAGGGGACGGCGGATGCCATTCTCATACCCGCTTTTGCAAGGCGCTTCCCCATATCCGGCTCCGCCTCCGCTTCTCTTAACAGCTGGGGCATTAAGCAAAAGCCTTTTTTCATGGTAAGGCCGAGATCGCCGTCGCCCATCTGTGCATCCATTTCACAAAGACGTTCCGAATAGGCGCTCATAACCTTTCCAATCTGCTCGAACAAATCCGGAAGCTCTGTGGCCGTAATTTGGTCCATGTATGTCACCTCCTATATCTGTGTGTAAAAGGGTGTGCTGCAAGGCGCGTCGATAAGCCTTTTCAGCTCTCCGTCAAGAAGGAGAAGGCTTATGGAGGCTCCCGCCATTTCCATGGAGGTTGCGTATTCACCTACAAAAGTACGGTATATCCGAATCGACCTGTCCGTGAGATAACGGCTCACACTGCCATTTAACAGATACAGCTCCTCAAGCGAGGTAGCGCCCAGGCCGTTAATCAGTACGGCCACCTCGCTGCCTTGCGAAAGGGGCATATCCCGGAGAATCGTTTCAAGGGATTCCCGGGCCAGCTCATCGGCGCTTTTAATGGGGCCGTTCCATATACCCGGCTCACCGTGTATTCCCATTCCCATTGCCATTTCATTGTCTTTAAGGGTAAAATTGGGCTTGCCAACCTCGGGAATGATACAGGGGGAGAAGGCGAAGCCAACGGTTCTTGAGTTTTCCTTAGCCTTCCCGGCCGCTGCCAGAACCTCGTCCAGATCTGCCAGTTCGGCGGCCCTGGCACCGGCGCATTTATACATGAAAAAGATACCCGCAACGCCCCGCCGCCTGGAGGGATCCGAGGATGAGTTGACATCGTCGGATCCGACAATGGAGCGTGTGGGGATATCCGAAAGCTCGCACAGCTCGGAGGCCATATCAAAGTTCATAATATCCCCGGTATAGTTTCCGTAGAGGTAAAGAATACCGGCACCGGCCTCCACCGCACGGCTGACTTCAAAAATCTGCTCGGCGGAGGGAGACTGGAAAACACCTCCAACCCCGCAGCCATCCATAAGCCCTTCCCCCACATAGCCTAAAAACAGGGGTAAATGCCCGGTTCCTCCGCCTGAGACAATGGCGACCTTGCCGGGCTTCTTTATGGCAGTGCAGTAGCAGCGCAGGTCATTGTTAACATATTTTACTATGCCGGGATGAGCGGCATAGATTCCTTTGAGCATGTCATCGGTATAGCTTTCGGCATGGTTCATGATTTTCTTCAAATTAATACAGCTCCTTTCAGGTTTTTCTGAGGAGGTGAACGGCAAAGCCTCCCACTTCCTCCTGGAGATAAGCCGCTACCATAACGCCCTTTGTGTTAATGTTCTTAAATTCTTCTCTTATGGGGATTCCTTTGCTCTCAAGGTAATAAACGGCTCTTTCCACCGAATGGGTGCCGATGGCAATATGGCCCTTTTCACCGGGAAACGGGATTTTGCAGCTTTCAAGTACAGTTCCGGCAAAGTCGGATCTTCCGCCTGCCTTGTAGGGCAGATCGAAAATGTGGGCAAAGCGCTGAGCGACAGCGGCGCCTTCTCCGGCGCCGGCATTGTTGAGGCCTATATGGGCCAGATGAAAGCCGTGCACTGTGCGCACCGCTTCTTTGCACAGCGCCGTAATGCCGTTCCAGTCTTCCTTTTCCACCAATGCCGCCGGTGCCATGAAGCTTCCTCCAACTGCCGCAACAGCATCACAGGCCATGTATTCCGGCAAATTCTTAAAGCTTATTCCGGACGTAGCGATAAAGCGTATCTTTTGATAAGGCCCGCAAAGCTCCCTGACCATGGGCACGCCGCCCAGCTTTTCAGCGGGAAAAAATTTGAACACATCCAGTCCCAGTGCCATAGCTCCCTCAATTTCCGTGGGAGTTGCGCAGCCCGGGAGAACAGAAAGCCCCTTATTCAGACAATGCCTTACTACCTCAGGATTGAAGCCGGGAGTTACGATAAAATCGGCTCCGGCAGCCTGGGCTTCCTCAGCCTGGGCAACGGATAGTACGGTTCCGGCTCCCGCCAGCATATGAGGATATCTTTTTTTTATACGGGCAAGAGACGCGAGAGATGTTTCGTTTCTCAGCGTTACCTCGATAAGGGGCAGCCCGCCCGCCTGCAGGGCCTGGGCCAGAGGCTCCGCAGCCGCTTCGAAGGGTATGTTGATTACAGGCACCACACCAAACAGCGCGATCCTTTCCAAAACGTTTTCCATGATGAACCCTCTTTCTTCCTTTGTCAGTTGGAAGCCGACGACTTGGCGGCATCTTTTTTGAATAGAAGCTTTATTAACGGGAGAATAAATGTTCCCGCTACAAGCAGAAGCAGAATAAGTGAAACCGGCCGGGTTACAAAAATGGCTAAGCTTCCGTGGGACATTACCAGTGCGCGCCTGAAGTTTGATTCAAGCATTCCTCCTAGAAGCAGGCCGAGTATAAAGGGACCGTTGGGGAAGCCGTAAATTTTAAACAGAAGGCCTAAAAGCGCTGCGATAAACATGATGATGACGTCGAAGAAATTGTTGTTGAGAGCAAAGGAGCCTACGATGCACAGTATGGAAACCGCAGCCCACACGGTTGGCTGGGAAACATTGAGAAATTTAGCAGACGCTTTGGCTGTTAAAAGGCCAAACGCGAGAAAGGCAATATTGGATAAGACCATAAGAATCATTATTTGTGCCGTAAAGGGTGCGTTTTCAGTAAACATTTTTATTCCGGGCTGCATGCCGTACATGGTAAGGGATCCTATAAGTATGGCAGTAACGGCGTCCCCCGGTATACCCAAGGTGAGCATGGTGGTCATGGCGCCGCCGATGACGCCGTTGTTGGCCGTGGAGCTGACTGCAAGCCCCTCAATGGAGCCTTTTCCGTATTCCTCGGGATGCTTGCTGGTTTTTTTGCTGTTGCCCCAGCAGATGATGGAGGCGATATCTCCGCCTGCCGCGGGTATGGCGCCGATGATGGTGGCGATAAATGCGGCTGCCAGGCAGCGTGGAGTCAGCTTTCTCATTTCCTTTGCAGTGGGCAGAATACGGCCCAGCTGTAAATTAACCTTCCGGGCTTCCAGATCCTGCTGCTCCTGGCCGCGCCTTCTTTCATAAATCTGAAAAAGAACCTCCCCAATGCCGAACATGCCGATCATAACCGGTATGAAGGACACGCCGGAAAGAAGTGAGGTTTGTCCAAGAGTGAACCGCTTAACGCTTAATATGGGGTCAAGCCCAATCGTGGAAAGCAGCATGCCTGCCACGCCTGTGATAAGGCCTTTAAGTATGTCGCCGCCGGAAACCGCAATCATCATGCTTAAGCCGAACATCGCCAAAAGACAATATTCCGTGGGCCCAAAGGTGACGGTAAATTTGGCGATGGGATTTGCAAAAAGAATAAGGCAGAATATGCTGAAGAGTCCGCCGATAGCAGAAAAAATAACATTTATGCCAAGGGCCAGTCCGCCCTTGCCCTGCTTATACAGGGCATACCCGTCAAAGGTTTGAGTAATGGACGCGGGCGTTCCCGGCGTATTAACAATGATGGCTGAAATGCCTCCGGCAAAAATAGCGGCATTCCATAACCCCATAAGCATGGCGAATCCGTCTGTGGGGGAAAACCAGAAGGTGATGGGGGTGAGAATGGCCACGCCCATGGTGGCGGATAAGCCGGGAAGCGCGCCGATAACTGTTCCGATTAATACGCCCGCGCACAGGAAAAATAAAACGGACGGTTTAAAAAGCTCCTGTAAGGCTTGAAGCCAAACGGCTGATGTCATATTATACCATCTCCTTTAAATTCCAAATTGAATGGAAAAGCCAAGTGAAAACACCACATAGATAAATGCTGCGAAGGATGCCGAATAAATAAGAGTAAATTTCCAGGTCCGTTCAAAGATGCGGTTAAAATAAATATTCAAAAGCAATATCCCAATGATAAACAGGTGGGTCAGCTGCCAGAAAATAAAAAAGACAACAAGCCCCGCCACTGTCAGTGCCAGAATACGCATATTTTTCTTAGTCTCCGCATTGAGCCGGATATACTGGACGCCGCCTTTTTGTCTGATTCCCTTAATGAGAAGAATAACGCCTAAAAGGACAATAACAGACGCAAGCAGTATCGGAAAGAAGCCCGCTCCGGGAACTCCGTCCGAGGTTGTCGACCCAATATTTAAGTTATGCCCTGTCAGTGTGGCTATTGCAAAAAGCAACCCAAACACGACAGTCGTTAATCCGGGTACGGTATCTCCTTTATGCATAAACAATCTCCTTTGCCGAAAATGGCATCTGAGCTGCGCAGGCAGCTCAGATGCTTCGGGTGATTTGATGGGCGGCTTACTTTGAGACTATTCCAAGCTTTGGAATAAGGTCTGCAAAATAGGCAAGGTCCTTGGCGGCCTGAGTGTCCATATCGGCTCCGCTAAGGTAGGCGTGTTCAAATCCGCGCTCGGACAAAAGCTTTTTAACCGCGTCGGATTCGATAGCTGTTTTTGCAGCCTCGTCGAGTATTTTTACAATGTTGTCGGGAGTGTCCTTGGGTACGGCGAAGCCGCCCCAACCCTGAATGGTTACATCAATGCCCAATTCAGCTGCTGTCTTAACGTCGGGAACAACGGAGGAGCGGTTTTCTCCTAATACGGCAAGTACACGGAAATCACCGGAATCCACATTGTTTTTAACCTCAGAGGGGCTTACGGTTACAGCTTGAATGTTTCCTCCAAGGAGAGCGGCAACCGCCGGGGATGCTCCGTCAAAGGGTACGTGTGTAAATTGAACATCGCACTCCTGCTCAATTGACGCTGCGGCAATTTGCCAGATGGAGCCGGTACCGGAGTTGCCGACCTGAATTTCGCCCGGATGCTCCTTGGCATAGGCTAAAAATTCATCCAGAGTTTGCCAGGGACTGTCGGCCCGTACCGTAACCGCTGCCGGAATGGTCATAGCCCTTCCGATAAAACGGAAATCCTCAGTCGAAAGATCCGTAAAGCCCAAAGCCTTAATCATGGTGGATTCCACCGGCATATAGGCAATGGTATAGCCGTCGGCCTTGCTGGAACGAACCTGCTCCAGTCCAACCGATCCGGAGGCGCCGGTGACATTGGTAACAAGTATTTTTGTGCCCAGGGATTTTTCAAGCTCAGACGCGAAAATGCGTGCTGTCGTATCCGATGCGCCACCTGCCGCATATGGGACGACAATGGTTACCTGGCGTTTGCCCGGGTAGCTGTTGCTGGCGGCGGTAGTACAGCCCGCCATGGCGGCCATCATAACAACCGCTGTGGATAATGCAATCCATTTTTTGAGTTTCATAAATTTCCTCCCCTTTTTCGGTTTATTTAAAAATTTTATAAAGCGTTTAAGGAAATGGCGTGTTAAAGGTATTTTTGAACATCCTTCTTGAGTTTTTCAACCTCTTCCTGGGAAAGGTCCATAAGCGGTGCCCGCATGTGTCCGCCCCGGACGCCGCGCAAGGTCAGAATATTTTTAAATATTGACATGTCGGCGCCGCCCTTCATGAGCCATACGAGATCGTTTGCCTTATCCTGTGCAATACGGGCAGCTTCCATATCCCCTGCCAGAAAATGCTTATAAACCTCTACGAAGGGCTCGGGGAAGGGGCCGGAGCATCCGGAAACCGTTCCGTCGCAGCCTGCGGTAAGAGCGGGCAGGAATAAATGATCCGCACCAAAAACAACTGAGAAGTTTCCCTTGTTAACTCTTTTGTATTTAAGAAGCATGCTCATATCGGCATAGCTGTATTTAATCCCGACCAGATTAGGGGAAGCGGCGCAGATCTCCTCAAGCACCTCGCAGCTTAAGCCGTTATGGGCAAGCTGGGGAATTGCGTAGGCATATACGGGAAAACCGCTGGATACGGCCTGGCAGACAGCCTTATAATAAGCGGCCATGGCCCTGTCGTCTACTGTAAAATAGCTGGGGGTTACAACTCCGATACCGTCTGCTCCGATTTCCTCCGCATGTTTGGCCAGGCGAATGGTTTCCTCCTGACTCATGGCGCCCACGTGAATAAATACTGTAACGCGCCCGGCTGCTTTGCGTACGACGGTTTTTGCTATGGCTTTACGTTCCTCCTCGGTGCAGAGATACATTTCTCCTGTTGTGCCTGTCGGATATAAGCAGTTTACACCCTTTTCAATAAGAAATTCTGTCTGCTGCTCCAGTGCTTCCAAATCAAGCTGCCCTTTTTCATCAAATGGCGTAGTCATGGCCGTGATGACCCCAAGTAATCTTTTCATAGTATGCCCTCTCTGTTCTTTTTTCTCAAAGCTTTTTTAAAATGAATATGGTTCAGCAATACTGCACTTAAAACAGAATTTAATTTTGTGAATTTAGAATAACATATAGAAAATAGATTGTCAAACGTGAATTAATGTCTATTTTATACAAAAAGTATAGTAAATTTAAATTTGACAAATTGTAAAATTCAAGATATAACTATTATAATGAAACATCGTTCATTACTAC
>JAEXPO010000202.1 GCA_023446675.1 Bacillota bacterium
AAAAACGCCAACGACAATTACGGGCATATTACAGGAGACTTTATTCTTAAGCCGCTTGCAGATATACTCAAAGACTCCGTGAGGAATGGCGATCTGGTAGGACGATACGGAGGAGAGGAATTTAGCCTGGTCCTTCCGGATACTGGTGAAGAAAACGCACTGGCCCTGTGTGAGCGTATTCGGGAGAAGGTGGCAGCCCACCTCTTTACAGTTGGCAGCCAGACCCTTTCCATCACTGTGAGTATGGGGGCGTACTGTAAAACCGGAAGCGATAAAGCGCCAAGTCAGGATATCCTGCGGCTGGCGGATGAAGCCCTGTACAGAGCCAAGCAGAACGGGCGCAATCGAGTAGAAGCAGCGCCTGTCTGAATAAGGGCTTGTACCTTGAAGGTGAAAGGAGGCGGGAGGTATGATCATCAGTGCCAGCAGGCGTACGGATATCCCTCATTATTATGGAGATTGGCTTGTCAACCGTATGAAGGAGGGCTTTGTCCTCGTCCGGAATCCCATGAACCCCCGCCAGGTAAGCCGAATACTGCTTGCACCCGACAAGGTGGACGGTTTTGTTTTCTGGACAAAAAATCCTGCTCCCTTTCTGAAAAAGCTGGAGGCTTTCAAGGAATACCCCTACTATTTTCAGTTTACTCTCAATGGCTACGGCAGGGGGATAGAGCCCGGAGTACCTGGGGATGAGGAAGGGAGCGTGGATACCTTCCGGCGCCTTTCGGATACTATTGGGCCGGAGCGTATCCTTTGGCGCTATGATCCTATTCTTATACAAAAGGATTTTAGCCTTGAACACCATGGACAGGCCTTCGAAAGGCTGTCCTCAAAGCTGGAAGGCTACAGCGGAAAATGTGTGATTAGCTTTGTCGATTATTATAAGGATGCGTCAAAAAGAATGCCGCTGAAATCCCTTGATGCCCGGGAGATGGCTTGGATTGCCCAAACCTTCTCCCAAATTGCGAAAGACCGCCATTTCAGTCTGGAAACCTGTGCGGAGCAGATTGATTTAGAAAAGTATGGAATAAATCATGGCAAATGTGTGGATGGTTCGCTTTTGAATAGCCTTTCAGGGCGCAGTCTTACTGTTAAAGCAGCCGCCGGCCAGCGAGGGGCCTGCGGCTGCGATCAAAGCGCGGATATCGGTGCCTACAATACTTGCTCAAGCGGCTGTCTCTACTGCTATGCCAATCATCAGAAGATCTGGCTAAAGGAAAACCTTAATCGGTATGATCCCCAGTCACCCCTTTTATGCGGCAGTGTGAGCTCGGAGGACAGGATTACCCAGCGAAAGCAGCCTTAACCAGGGGGATTTTACTTATTATTGCGGGCTCAATGGAAAAGCCTCAGGCCGTTAAAGGCTGGCATGAGGGGCAGAAATAAATATTTCCCCCTAAAAAGGCCTGGCGAACAATACTGTCGCCGCAAACGGGACAGGGCTCCTTAAGGGTTTTGGAAGAAAGATGGGTTTTATATCCCCCGCTGGAACCGAAAAGATCCTTTTCCGTATCCCTCCCGCCCTTGGAGGTCATTTCAAAAAGCGTATGCTTTACGCTTTCAAATAATTTTTCTTTTTTTGCGTCATTCAAAGTACTAATCTTGCTTTTGGGATGAATCTGAGCTAAAAAAAGAATATCCTGCAGAACGCCGTTTCCGAGTCCGGGAATGCGCTGCTCAGTGGCCAGAAAGGCCTTTGCGCTGAGAGTCGCCTTTGCAGAAGAAAAGAGTGTGTCAAAGTAGCTTTCGTTAAAGTCGGCAGACAGGGGAGAGGGTTTTTCCTTTGCCACATGGTAATAAAAGTTGTCATTTTGCCCGTCGAGAAAAGCCGATAATCCCCCGTACATTTGTACGGAGCATACGATGGAAGAAAAATCGTCAAATTCAATTCGGAGCTGATGCTTTTCAGGAAGGGTATCCTCCTCGCTGAAGAAGCGGATATTTACTCCGTCTCCAAAGACAATACGGGCATTGTCTGCATAAAGCTCGATTTGTCCTCCTATTGGTACGGCTTTAGAGAGAGTCTTTCCACTTAGTAAGGAATGGTAATTGGCAGGATCGTCAAAAAAGAATGCAAATTTGTGGGGGGAATGATTGGGGTACACATTCCGGATGGTTTTTCCGGCCGCCATGCGGTTTAATTGTTCCGAAACAACCCGGCTCTCCGGTATTTCGAGCATATGATCATCTCCAGCCTTTTTCTTCCATCATAGCATTAAAACTTGACATCAGTTTGTCCAATTTAAAAAATTATTACTTTAATTTGTTTAGAAGATCAGCTGGTTCAAAGGAGGACTTTTCGGACTCCGGGATTTACCTTAATGGCATATCCCTTGACAAAATGCCTTTGATGGATTAATAATTAATTGAGACAAATTAAATTTTTCATAACTATTTATAAAGGACGGAATGCTTTTTGAACGACAAAGAAAAAGACTATAGCCCATTAAAATTGGAAAATCAACTATGCTTCCCGCTCTATGCCTGCTCCAGAGAGGTTATTAAGCTGTATAAGCCGTTGCTGGATCCGTTGAATTTAACCTATACCCAATACATTGTCATGATGGTTCTTTGGGAGGAGAAAAAGGCTTCGGTTAAGTATCTGGGAGAGAAGCTTTTTTTGGATTCCGGTACGCTTACGCCCCTTCTAAAGAAAATGGAAGCCCAGGGTATTATTACACGGGAGCGCAGTGCTGAAGACGAACGCAGTGTCATTATTACCATTACACAACAAGGGGAGGACTTAAGGGATCAGGCGCTTAAAATTCCCGAGCAGATGGGCGGGTGCATCC
>JAEXPO010000239.1 GCA_023446675.1 Bacillota bacterium
GCGTAAGCACATGGGCTGTCATAACCATTCCCGTTCCCGCATCGATTCCGGCCTTAAAAGGCACAAGCTCAACCCTTCGCAGCCTTTCAAGATCCTGCTCCGCGATGGCAGCGCCTGTATGGCTGTCCGACAGGGTGTCCCCATGTCCGGGAAAGTGCTTGATAACAGGGATAATGCCAACGTCCTGAAAGCCTTTGACACCCTGCACCACCATTTTTGCTACAGTTTCGGCTTCAGTACCGTAGGCTCTTTTTCCGATTACCTTATTTTTGGGATTGGTATACACATCCGCTACCGGGGCAAAATCCAGGTTAAAGCCAAGGCTTTTTATTTCCTCTCCTATGGCCCGGGCTGCCTCGAAGGCTAATGCCGGATTACCTGTCAGCCCGATGGTAAAGGCGTCCGGCATTTTTGTGCTGTGAAGGGCCGTGGCTTTATTAAGCCTTGTCACAAGCCCGCCTTCTTCATCGATTCCCATAAATAACGGATAGCGGGAAGCCGATTTAATGGCGTCTATAAAGGTTGTGGTTTGCGCGATGGTATCCAGATTTTCGGCAAAAAACAAGAATCCGCCCGGATGACAGGTTTTGATAAGCGTTTCCAAATCCTCCGTGATGGTCAGGCGATTGGTGCCGTCCTTATTTGTTCTGGATGCAATAAAAAAAAGCTGACCTACCTTTTCCTCCAGGCTCATTTTATTCAAAATAGCTCTGGCTGCCTCTTCCGGACTATCCGAAGGTTCCGGGGAAGGGCTTTTGTCAGGTGTTGCCACAGGCGTTGTTGATGGGGTGCTTGTGGTTAACGGGGTAGGAGTGGGATTTACCTGTGTGGGTGTTGCTCCGGGAGGATTTGTGCCTGTACATCCTCCCGAAAGCAGCATAAACGCCACAAGTAAAGCAGTAAGCGTTTTAGACCGTTTTGCCATTCAGTTCACACTCCGCAAAGGACATGCCGCATTTAAGCAGATTGCCGCAGGCATATTGTCTTGGAGTCATCCTTTTCTTGGCTTCGGATTGAATTTCATTTATAAGAAGGGCCCCATCCCCTGTTTTAACAGACATGCCATTTTCTTCTATGGACAGAATGGTACCGGGAGGACAGCTGTCGCCGCAGCCCGGATCCGGTATTATCTTTGAGCTCCAGATACGCATTTTACAGTCGCAGAAATAGGAGAAGGCTCCGGGCCAGGGGCTTGTTCCCCGGACCAGATTGTGAATTTCCAGGCTGGTTTTAGTCCAATCCACCTGCCCTGTGGTTTTTTCCATTTTGGGCGCGTGAGTGGCTTCGTCAGCATTCTGTGGAGTACGCACAAGAGTACCGTTTTCCATGGCTTTCAAGGTACGGATAAGTACCCGTGCGCCAAGATGTGACATCTTATCATGCAGTTCACCTGACGTCATGTTGTCAGGTATTGCTATTTCTTCTTTTAACAGCATATCGCCCGTATCCATGCCAATATCCGTAAACATGGTGGTAATGCCCGTCACCTTGTCTCCATTTATGACAGCCCACTGAATAGGTGCGGCTCCCCTGTATTTAGGCAGCAGGGAACCATGGACATTGATGGTTCCATAACGCGGAATATCTAAAACGCTCTTCGGCAACATTTGGCCAAAGGCGCAGGTTACCATAAGATCCGGCTTCAATTGAGCCAGCATTTCAACGTACTCCGGCTGCCTGGACAGCTTATCAGGCTGGAGTACGGGTATATTAAGAGCAAGTGCCCGTTCTTTAACCGGAGGCGCAGCAAGGGTATGGCCTCTGCCCTTGGGGCGGTCTGCCTGGGTAACAGCAGCCAGTACTGTGTAACCCTCGGCAACCAGCCCATCCAGGCTTGGTACGGCAAATTCCGGCGTCCCCATAAAAACAATCGTCATTTCTTAGTTCCTTTCTTTTTCAGGACGGCTCCTTCTCCATGTCAATAAAGCGAATCACTCTTTCATCAAAGAGAATACCGTCAAGGTGATCGATTTCATGACAAAAAGCCCGGGCTAAAAGTTCCGTCCCTTCGGCCTTCTGCCGTTTTCCGTTTCTGTCGGTGTATTCCACCGTAACCTTGGCCGGGCGCTTAACCTCGCCGTATACATTGGGTATGCTCAGACACCCCTCGACCTCAATTTGCTCACCGGATTGCTCCGTAATAACAGGATTAATAAGCTCTAAAAGCCCCTCCCCCACGTCAATAAGAACAATGCGCTTTAAAATGCCTACCTGAGGCGCCGCAAGCCCCACACCGTTATCGGTGCTGTACAGGGTTTCCTTCATGTCATCCAGTATATCAATAATGTGAGGGGTTATTTCCTTCACTTCCTTGCTTCTTTTTTTAAGGGTTTCGTCTCCCTTTGTTATAATTGTGCGAATAGCCATTTTTCAAACATCCCTTTCCTTTGTCTCTATCTCAAAGCTTTCGTCTCCCTTATTAACGATGGGAAAGCTTGCCCTTGTTTTAATCAGGCCAGGTTCCTTAACAAGGCCCTTTGTTTACTTACCCTGAAATAGAATATCCTATCCTGAATTTTTCATAAACCGGCTTGAGAAGGCCCTTTATTAATAAACGCGCGCTCTTTTAAAATGCCGTTAGCAGTACCAGGGCATTTTTCATGAATTATTATAAGAATCTTCCTTATTATAACATGGAAGCCGGATCGATATCCACACTTACCTCCGTGCCTTTGGATCGGTAGGCTGAAGCGATTTCCAGCACCCGATTAAGAAGGGATACAAGGCGGTTTACGGAAGGATGCTTTAATATCAGCCTGTACCGGGATTTGTTCCGGACAATAAATACAGGTGCCTTCATAACTTCGGTTATAAGAAGTGACGTGTCGTCGCCGTCGCTTTCAATAAGTGCAAGCCGGAGACCTGACAGCACCTTTTGGGCCTCGGCCCCATTTTCGTTTTGCACCACAATAGTCCCTATATGTGTAAACGGCGGACAGTTTATCTCCTTGCGCATTTTAATTTCTGTCTGGTAAAAGGCTTCATAGTCCTGGGCCATGGCAAATCCCACGGCGTAAGCGTCTATATTGTAGGCCTGGACCACAACCCGTCCGGCCTTTTCTCCTCTTCCGGCCCTTCCGGCGGCCTGAGTGACAAGCTGAAAGGTTCTTTCCGCCGAACGGTAATCTCCGCCAAAAAGTGTTGCATCGGCCGCCAGAATGCCTACAAGGGTTACATTGGGAAAATCATGGCCTTTAGCTACCATTTGCGTTCCTATAAGAACGTCGGAATCTCCTTTTCTGAAGGCCTCCAAAAGCTTCTGATGGCCTTCCTTGCCACTGGTGGTATCCAAATCCATCCGGAGAACCCTAAAGCCTCCCGGGTGTTTTAAGAGCTCTTCCTCTATGCGCTGAGTACCCGTGCCCATACTTTTAATGCGGCTGCTGCCGCATTTGGGGCACTTTTTCGGCGTTTTTTCCGTAAAGCCGCAGTAATGGCATACCGACTGTGCCTCACGGGCGTGAAGGGTTAATGAAACGCTGCAATTAGGGCATTTGGATACAAAGCCGCAGTCCCTGCAAAGAAGAAAGGACGCATACCCGCGCCGGTTCAAAAAGAGGATGCTCTGTTCGCGGGTTTCCTGGTTCTTTAAAAGCTCTGCCTCTAGCCTTGCACTTAAAAAGCTTCTGTTTCCTGCTTTAAGCTCTTCTCTCATATCTACTGTAATAACCTGGGGCAGGGATAGGGTATTGGCTCTTTTTTTCAGCACCGTAAGCTTAAGCTTGCCGGCTAAAGCCCTGTAATAGGTTTCCACCGAAGGGGTAGCGGAGCCCAGAAGCAAAAGCGCACCCTTTAAGTGACAGCGTGCCCGGGCGATTTGCCTTGCATCGTATTTCGGTGTTATTTCCGATTTGTATGTAAGCTCATGCTCCTCGTCCACAATAATAACCCCCAGATCATCAAGGGGGGCAAAAACCGCAGAACGGGCGCCAATAACCACATCTACCTCGCCATTCTTAATTTTTCGCCACTGGTCGAAGCGCTCACCCTGGGATAACCGGCTGTGCTGTATGGCTACCCTGCTGCCAAAACGCCCTGTAAAACGACCTGTCATCTGAGGCGTCAGGGAAATTTCCGGCACCATGACAATGGCGCCCTTCCCCATTTTAATTGCTTCTTCTATGAGCCGCAGGTAAACCTCCGTCTTCCCGCTTCCCGTAACCCCGAATAATAAGGCCTCTTCCAGCCTTTCTTCCTTCAAAAGCGGCTTTAGCGTGTCCAGAACCTGCTTTTGCTCCTCCGTGAGCGTAGGAGGAATATCTCTCTCCCCATTGGAAAGCTCAAAAGGGCTTCTTTCCACCTCCAGGTCATAAAGCTCCAGCCATCCTTTTTTTTGAAGGGAAGCTACTGCACCCTGGGATACTCCGGGAATGGCAAGCAAATCCTGAAGCGTGCAAAGATCGCCGGATAAAAGCATCTCCATGACGCGTACATGATAAATGCTTTTAACGGTACCGTTTTCTACAATCTCTTCAAAGCTCTGTGTGTCCAAAAGAGGCCTGGCAGCCCGCACGGTTTTTTCATTAACCTTTTGAGAAAAGATTTCTTCAACCTCAATATAACGTTTTTCAACAAGCTCGTTTAAAAGAACCGGATTGGTTTTAAGTTCGTCCGGCCAAAGCTTATAGGAAACCCTGCGGCGTTTTTTCTTAAGCTCCTGAAAAATAAGTTCCGCATTGGGTGACAAAGCACTAAGTGACGTATTATCATCCTTCCGGCTAAGAATTTTGTCCCTTACCAGGCCGGCTCCTGCCGGTACCATAATACGAAAGGCATCACCATAGGTGCAAAAATACCTTGTTTTCATCCATTCGGCAAGCTTCAGCATCTCTTCATTAAGAAGAGGCTTTTCATCTGCCAGCTCATGAATAGCCTTGAGCTGCTTTTTTCTTTTTTGTGTGTCAAAATGGGACATAACGCTGCTGCCGGACTGAGGATTTTTATCGGAAGGATTCTTTACAGTTACTATCCAGCCTGTCCGAAGCCTATCGGTATGACCGAAGGGAACCAGTACCCGCATGCCGGGAACAACTGTTTCCATATTTTCCGGAACAGCATAATCGTAAAGCCTGTCAAAGCTTCTTGTTCCATCGGCCAAAGCGACCTCGGCTATCAGCATGTGTAACCGCATCCTTTCCATAATCCTCGTTCTTTATAATACTGCACTTGCGCTTCGATAAGGGTAACTGCCCTCACTGCGTAAAAGATGCTTAAAGGGCGAGGATATTTATCCCTCGCCCTTTAGTTTAACGTCTCTTTGAAAAATAGTCAAAAGCTTAAGAATCGCCAAAAAAGGTTTTGCCAGCGCAAAGCCTTTCCTATCTAACAAGAGTATTCTTTACTGACATAATCCGGGATACCGCTGATATCCCCGTTTACTGTAAATACAAAACGAATCTCGAACTTTTCTGAAATCAGCTTAAGTTTTTCAAAGAATGCTTGATACTTTTGCTGATCAATATGATATTTGTCAAGTCCATCGATAAAAATGGCTTTAATATCGTAATCCTGCGCTATAAGGCCGCTAACAAAGGCCAGAAGCTGGTCCAGTGTATCAATAGGAAAATCGGTTATGTTCACATAACGGATTTCATGCCTCAAATCCATAATATGGGAATTATCTCTGTTTATAAATACAATATCTCCAAGACTATCCTTTTGCAATTGATTGGCATCGGCAATCAAATATTTGGTTTTGCCAATGCCCTTGTTTCCATAAACAACTTTTATCATGGGTATCGAGCTCCTTTCTCATTCCTTTTTGTTGCTTTTTTCCTTCACAATCTCCATTTTGGAAACGGAGATTTCATACGCAACACGTTCCTCCACTTCTTCTTCCGAAAGCTTTTTCTGATAGACACGACTTTGAATTCGGCCCCATAGCCGTATATTGTCGCCTACCTCGAAACTGCCCGCAAACCTGGCGTTACGGCCCCATGCGATACAAGGTATATAATCCGATTTATTATAGGCCCTGTTTACGGCGAGAAGAATGTCCGCAATTTCACGGCCAAAGGGTGTGGTCCTGTACATGGGCTTTCTGCATACAAAACCGTTGAGGCTGATGAGATTCGGATTTTTATGGTTCACCTCCTCCGGATTCACAATTATTTCTCTTGCAAAAACCGTAAGCATGAGTTTGTGTCCGCTGTTGCTGTTAAAGTTATTATAGGAACGGAACTGGCCTTCAACAGACAATAATGTGCCCAACACAACGTCCTCCGGTTTCATGAGACGCTCTGAAAACATGACCGGTATATTGTCATAGGTCTCACTTAAGCGGGGAACCTGGAGGTATACTATGTAAAATCCCTCCCCATAAACTTCATGGCTGAATTCAGGAATGGTTACAACTTTACCGGAGATACTCACATTGTTGTTTTCTAATGCTGTATTTCCTGACATCGGACACTCCAACTCCTCTCACAGTCTTTGGTACTTATCATACAAGATGCTTGATCTATTCTTATTCTTTCGTTTCTTTATTTAGAAGCATTTGGGCACTATTTCTGATACTAATTTAATTATACAAATTTTAACCCAATTTTAAAGTATTCTACTAATTATTTCACCAAAAAAGAATGCTTGAAACACTCTATTTAGGCTAAACGACCTATTTACCTCCGATTTATTCCTTATTCTTCCGCTTACGACAGAATTTTATTCAAAAATTTGGCTGTATTTCATGAAAAAATTACCGGCATCATTCACTTACAAAGAAAGCAATAATTTCAATATATGGATAATAACTATCCTTGAGATATAATGAGCACGCAGAAGCAAAATAGACTGTACTTTACATAAGCCGCCAATGTTATTTTAGTTATATAGAAATGTCTGCTCTATTTTTGCCCGTAAATCAAGAATATACGACTGCAATATAAAAGTATATACAAATAATAAAAAGAAGCACGAATAACTGGCCTGTCCGTTCCTCCTGCCGAAGGTTGGCCTAAGCTCATGTTACCAGGTTTATTATATCATAACAGCTTATGACGAAAGCAAACCTTAAGGTTCAATAAGGTTTAATATTGAGCATCACGTAGAGTGCCCTCATTATCCAGTATGATTTCAACATCAATCTTAAGATCGGTTATGGAAAGGGGATCCTCAATTTCAAGAGCAGGATACTTAATATATAAAGCTTTTTTTACATCAAGGATATCGATTTTCTTAGCTTTCATGTCGTTAAAGAGGTTCATCATCCGAGCTTCAACCGTCTTTTTTAAATTATTTATGAGCTTGGTTCTAATCGTATTGTCGGATAAGGTGATACCGTCCTCGGCCTCCATCAGGGTTACCTTCATCTTCAATTGATAGGAAAGCTCAACTCTTTCTTTTTCATATTTTATTTTTTCTTTTACTTTGCTGTTCAAAATGTTTACACTTACCTTTTTTTCTTCATATTCAGGATTTTGAGTTGTAAACAGGCCTGATTTTATATTGCATTTATAGAAATTATAGTCCTCCAGCTGATTTTTAGTCAGAGCGGCTCCAAACTTTTCTCCAACCAAAACCACTGCCCCATTGATCAAAAGATGCGGCGGGAGTGAGCCTTCTGTCGAAGCTTTCTTTTCATCCGAATTACCCTGAGTTTTTTCCGGATCTTTATTATCGTTTGATTTGCTTTGATTTAGATTACTTTGAGGCACATTATCCGGATTTTCTATGGGATCCTTTTCGGTTTCGCCATCATTGTCCGTGCCTCCCTGATCCTGGTATTCTCCTGTGCCCATATTGACAATAGTCAGCACAGGTATAACATTTATTTGGCTCCCCATGGTAATATTATTCATTAATTCAAAGTATTGCAGCTCCGTGCTGCTTAAATAACCTTCCTGAGCCATCATCATATTATTGAGATAGAGCCCTGTAAATTGCTCGTCATCTAGCTTTAAGCTCATCAGATCCTCTGGCTGCCCATCAAAAATTAAAAGATATTGCCGCAAGGATGCCTTCTGATCTCTGGCCGTCACATCAAGAACATCCTCCAAGCCGGATTTAACCAAATCCATGGTATAAATCAAAACACGATTCTCCGCGTACTCAAGTGGAAAGCTTGAAGTCAAATTCATCCAGGATACCGCCTCAAACGGCGTATTGCCTTTACCGTGGAGAATAATACGCTTTTCAAGACCTGATTTTTCTCCTTCACCGCGATAGGCCTTAAAATACTCGCCAAACAAAACCAGCATTCCATCCTGCTCACGGTGCATAATACTTAACGTAGAAAACAGCAATCGGTTCATATCGTTATAGTTGTAGCATCCGCCCAATAAAAGAGAGCAACCTATAAGAAAGGCGGCACATTTTATACGTCTCTTCATTTTGTAAATGATCCGGTCTGCGTTAACCGGCAACCTCCTTATAGCTTTGGCGAAAAATCCGTCATAAATAACTTCTGTTATTCTATAGAATCTTATGCATGCTTAGTTTTAGCAGATCGTTTGAATGCTGTCAGCCAGTAAATATTGAGATTGCTTAGCATCATAAGCAAAACAATTGCTGCAGTCCGTTTTTAATATTATCTGGAAGCTGTGAGGATTTTTTCATCTTCTAAACAT
>JAEXPO010000304.1 GCA_023446675.1 Bacillota bacterium
CATTGGGATTATCCCTAGCGTTCCAGCTTTACCATGGCTCACGAACTGGGCCATATCCTGCTTGGTCATTTTCTGAATGATTCTCCCTCCGGAATCCTGGAGGAAGATCCCTCTATGGAAATTGAGGCCAATATCTTTGCCGATGAACTTCTTATGCCTACGGCACCCATTGTTGAGAACCGTTTAGGGGCCTTTCAAATTATGCGTGTCTATAATGTTTCTGCAGCGGCCGCAAACAATAAGGTTCGGTATCTTAAAAGAAACCCTCTGTATAAGGAAATCCAGGAATTAGAACAAACCAAAGTGGAAGTCCGCCATTACCTCAAAGCCCAGGAATCAGAATGGGAAAGAGAGTACATGGTTCGGGCCTTACGTGAGCACTGGTTGGATCCAGACTATCCTTTTTAAAAGTTATCCACAGATAATTCATCTTATACACAGTTTTAAAGGAGTGATCTATTTTGGCGCACATACAGAAGCGAGGCGATAATTCGTACAGAATCATTGTTTCAAACGGGTATGATATCAAGGGGAAAAAAATTCCTGCAATGAAAACTGTTCGTTTAGATCCAACATTATCCCCAAAAAAGAAAGAGTCCGAGCTGTCCCGGTTGTCTGCCGAATTTGAGCAGGAAGTAAAGAACGGCCTGTTCCTAGATGGTTCTAAAATTACCTTCGCCGAGTTTTCAGAACGATGGATGAAGGACTATGCGGAACAAGAGCTGGAGTTAAAGACCATCAAGCGATACAGAGAAATGCTTGATTCCAGGATCCTTCCCGCCATGGGGCATTTAAAGATAGCCAAGGTGCATCCGACTCATCTTATTGCCTTTTATAAGAACCTGCGGGAGCCTGGGGTGAGACTTGATGAAAAGTATGTGGCAAATGAAAATTTTATTGAATTGCTAAAAACCAAAGGCCTTAGTAATTACAAGCTTGCACAAATGGCAAACATATCGGATAAAACCATCAGCAAAGCCCGGAAGGGGCAAAATGTCGCTAAAGAAAGCGCCAATAAACTATGTGATATTCTTAAAGTCAAGCTAAAGGAATATTTCACCAAGGCTGAAACGGCTAGAACGCTCTCAGACCGTACAGTAAAGCATCACCATGAACTTATCGGCTCGATATTCTCCGATGCCGTAGAATGGCAAATAATTGAGTCCAGCCCTGCCGAAAGGGTTGCTTCTCCAAAGGTAGAAAAGCGAATACCCAACCATTACAATAAACAACAGTCCCTTGACCTTATAGAGGCGCTTTCATCCGAACCAATAGAGTACAGGGCCATGGTTCTGCTGGATGCTTTTACAGGCCTCAGAATAGGGGAGTTTATGGGAATAGATTGGTCGGATATTGATTTTGAAGTAAATACCATAACTATTTCAAAGGCAAGCCAATACATTCCCGGTGAGGGCACGTTTACAAAGGACAAGCCAAAGAACAACCACTCCGTGAGGATGATTTCATTTTCTCCTTTTATAGAAGCTCTATTAAAAGACTACAAGGAATGGTGGGAAAAGAAGAAGTCATCCTGCGGAGATTTGTGGAAGGGCAGTGATCGCCTCTTTGTCACCTGGGATGGTCAACCGCGTTTCACCTATACCCTTACAAACTGGATGCCAGATTTTTTGGAGCGCCATGGCCTACCCAAGTTAACTCCCCACGGAATCAGACACACCTTTGCCTCTTTGCTGGCTAAAAAACTACCTATTCCTGAACTGGCTAAGCTGCTGGGGCACGGAAGGCCAAGTACCACCTCCGATATTTACACCCATTTTCTACAGGATGGAAATAGCGAAGCTGCCAACATTTTAGAAGCTATGCTTATTACAAAGCCTTGTACAGAAAAACATAAAAAGCGTTGAATCTTGCTTTTTTGCTTCTAATTCTATTAAAGCTTTACGAAATCTTTTTATCCCCGTAGTAGCCATTTAGTAGCCAATTACCCTCCGGACAAAACAATAGCGCACTGCACGTCCTGGTGCAATGCGCTATTTTGGCGGAGAAGCGGGGATTCGAACCCCGGCTAGCCTTACGACTACTAACGGTTTAGCAAACCGTCCCCTTCGACCTGCTTGGGTACTTCTCCGTATCGAATAAATTGGCGGAGAGAGTGAGATTCGAACTCACGGTAGGTTCACACCTACGCCGGTTTTCAAGACCGGTGCCTTAAACCAACTCGACCATCTCTCCATCATTATTAAATTTTAGGAACGTTTAATATTCTACTATGACAAGCTACTGTTTGTCAATGTTCTTTTTTGAGTCTATTTTACGTCTGCCTTTACCTAATTCTTTACCTAATTCTTTACCTAATTCTTTACCTTGTTTTTTACTTTATTTTTCGGTTCATTTTATTCCCTTTAAATGAATTTCCCCTGGCATGTTAATCGAATTTTTCTTCATAGAGGTTTAAGAATGATTTTTAATAGCATCCGTTCTTTGAGTGTAAATTTTTAGTCAAATTTTAAATCCGGCCGAAAATTTTTTTATCCACAAACACTGCACTTTACTGTGTAAAACTTTTTTGCCGGCTGAAGGCCAAGGGCTGTGAACAAAAACGAGAGGGCATGGTTACCCACGCCCTCTGTTATTAAATACGTTTTCAATCCACTCTTATCGGAATTCCATACCCCGCATCAGGCTATTCCGATTGCGTTTGAGAGTTCCTGTTTGCCATTTCGATCGCCTTCGTTACCATATTACCGCAATCTCTGGATGAGACAGAGCCCCATCCCTGCTTGCTTACAGTGTCATAAACACCAAGCTCTCGGGCAATTTCATACTTCAGACCTTCCGACATGATGCCTTTCCGTCTGCTCATGAATCAATCCCTCCTTATTGGTGAATCAAAAACGTACAATACTATCTTCTCCTCGAAAGCGATTATTATGCACAGGTCTTTTATCCAAACTCATCCAAAGTTATCCACAGTTATCCACAGGTGTGTGGAAAACTTTTTTCACAACAAAACCCGCATTATAAGCGGGTCTTAGATGTTACATGCTAATAATATGTGGATTTCTTTGTGCAATCTGTGGATAGTTTTACGTTTTGTCCACAAGTCGTCATTACAACTTTACTTCTTATCCATTTAGAACAGTTTTACAGCAGAAAATAGATTTCCCTTGGTCAGTTTGTATAAAATCTTCCAAAACTACGCTGGAATTTATTGAATAATAAAGCATTTATTCAAATTTAAGGCTAATATCCAGGGCTTTTACCGAATGGGTTAAGGCCCCCGAGGAAATTAAATCCACACCTGTGACGGCAATGGCCTTCGCTTTATCCACAGTTACATTCCCGGAGGCTTCCGTGAGCGCTCTTCCTGCAATAAACCTTACAGCCTCCGCCATGGCCTCATTATTCATATTGTCCAGCATTATAATGTCTGCGCCAGCCTTCAGGGCTTCCTTAACCTGATCCATAGACTCGGTTTCCACTTCAATTCGAATGGTATGAGGCGCCACCTTCCGTGCGCTTTCCACAGCCTGTGTAATGCCTCCTGCAGCCTTTATATGGTTGTCCTTAATAAGAACGCCGTCAGACAGGCAATAACGGTGGTTGGTGCCTCCTCCGGCCCTTACGGCATACTTGTCCAAATAACGAAGACCGGGAACGGTCTTTCTTGTATCCACAATTTTTGAAGAAGTACCCTCCAGCTCCCTGGCAAAGGCGTGAGTAGCTGTTGCAATGCCGCTCATACGCTGTAAAAGGTTCAACGCCGTACGCTCCGCCTTGAGCATCGCCCTGGCATTTCCGGAGATATGCATAAGCCGGGTTCCACGGGTAACCTGCGCCCCTTCATCCACATAACGTTCCACATAAATCTGAGGATCAAGCAGGTGGAAAACTCTTATAAAAACCTCCAGGCCGGCAACGACACCGTCCTCCTTGGCAATAAGCGCTGCCGAGCAAACCTCGTCGGAGGGAACCGTACTGTCCGTAGTTAAATCCCCCATGGGCATATCTTCTCTGAGCGCACGCAATATAATTTCTTCAACAATGGACATATCAAGCATTGTCATGTCCTCCTTCAAATACAATGTTCTTAACCCAGCTGTCGTCCGGCCTGGGGAAGTCGGTGCGGAAGTGAGCGCCACGGCTTTCTTCACGCAAAAGCGCACCTTTTACAATACGGCGGGACAGCACCAGCATGTTGACAAGCTCCATATGCTTGTCGGTATCAAGGACAGCCCCCTCCAAAGCCTCCTGCAGCTGACTGATGCGTGCGTAGGCTTCATTCAGGCTTTGGGCATCTCTTACAATGCACACCTTATTATTCATAAGCTGCTGAAGCTCATTAATACCGGCTTCGGGATCAACCGTTTTAGTTGCCTTTGGAGCCTCCCAGCGGACAGAAGGTACAGTATGCCCCTCCTGCTTTATCTGGGGCAACATTTCCGCTACAATACGCCCAATGCGCTTACCGAAGACCAAGCCCTCCAAAAGGGAATTGGAGGCCAGCCGGTTAGCTCCGTGAATACCGTTGCAGGCTGCTTCACCCACCGCATAAAAGCCCTTGACGGAGGTTTTCCCCCATTCGTCGGTTTTTATACCGCCCATGCTGTAGTGCTGAGAAGGTGCCACGGGAATGTAATCCACAGCCATATCAATGCCGTAGGACAAACATGTTTTATAAATAGTAGGAAAACGATGCTCCAGGTAGCTTTTTTCTTTATGGGTAATGTCCAGATAGACATGGTTGGTTCCTGTTTTTTGCATTTCCTGATAAATGGCCCGTGATACCACATCTCTGGGTGCCAGCTCAGCCATTTCATGATAGCGGGGCAAAAACCTTTCCCCCGCCTCGTTTTTCAATAAGGCCCCTTCCCCTCTCACTGCTTCTGAAATAAGAAAGGACATGTTTTCCGGATGGTAAAGCACGGTGGGATGAAATTGAACAAATTCCAGATCCATAAGGGACGCACCCGCACGAAGTGCCATAGCCGCACCGTCTCCTGTGGCCACCTCCGGATTTGTGGTGCTGGCGTAGAGCTGCCCGTAGCCTCCGGACGCACAGATGATAACAGGCGCATAATAGGCCTTGACGTTGCCGCCCTCCGTATCGCAGGCAAGAACGCCTTTAGCCTGTCCGTTTTCGGTAATGAGGTCAATGGCAAAGGTTTGTTCCCGAATGGTCACATTATCCAGATCCGTTACGGCTCTTACCAGGGTATCACAAACTTCTTTCCCGGTGGCATCCCCTGTATGTATAATGCGGTTCATGCTGTGGGCCCCTTCACGTGTCAGAGACAGCCGGTTGCCCTCATCCCTGTCAAAATTGACGCCATAAAGGCAGAGGGTAGCGATATTTTCAGCCGCCTCACTGACCAGAACCTTTACCGTTTCTTCATCACAAAGACCTGCTCCGGCATAGGTGGTATCCTTGAAGTGAAGATCTGTTGAATCCTTCTTATCAAGGGATACCGCGATGCCTCCCTGAGCCAGAACCGAATTGTTAATGGCAATGGCTTCCTTTGTAATGATGAGAACATTGGCCGAAAGCGGAATGGACAGGGCCGTGTAAACACCTGCAATTCCGCTTCCTATAATAACCACGTCATAAAACTCATGGGGCAGTGTTTTTGTATCAAATCCGATGAGATACCTACTTAGATCCCCTGTGTCGTTAACCACGATTTTTGCCATTTTAAAAGACCACCTTTATTCTCAGGGTTACCTTACGGCAAGCATGCGCTCCAGACTTGCGGATGCCTTTTCAATGGTTTCCCTGTCAAGTTCGATTTTATGCTTCATTTCGCTTAGGGACTGGTGCAATACCTCAAGGGAGGTTTTCTTCATATTGGGACAGATAAAGCTGTACCGGAGCATGTGAAAGGACTTGTCCGGGTTGAGCTTTTTAAGCTGATGAAGAATGCCTTCCTCTGTACCGATAATAAATTCCTTGGCAGGATTGGACGTGCAGAACTCCAGAATCTGCTTGGTGCTCCCCGCAAAATCCGCAAGAGCCACCACATCGGGCGGTGCTTCGGGATGTATGGCCAGAAGGGCATCGGGATGAGCGGCACGGGCTTCCTGAACGTGCATGATGCTTAAAACGTTATGTGTGGGGCAGAAGCCGGGCCAAAAAATAAATTCCTTTTCAGGAACCTGCTGCGCCACATAATGGGCCAGGTTTCTGTCTGGAAGAAAGATAATCTGCTTTTGGGGCAAGGATCGTACAACCTTAACCGCAATGGAGGAGGTGCAGCAGATGTCGGACTCCGCCTTAACCGCCGCGGTTGTGTTAACATAGCTCACCACTGCCGCCTCAGGGTATCTTGCCTTCATTTTTAAAAGAGCATCCACTCCCGCCATGTCCGCCATAGGACATCCGGCATTGATGGCCGGCAGCAGGACTGTTTTCTCGGGAGATAGAATTTTGGCGCTTTCCGCCATAAAGTGAACACCGCAAAAGACAATGACGGGTTTGTCCGTTGAGGCACAATATCTGCTAAGTTCAAAGGAATCGCCTACCTTGTCGGCAATATCCTGTATTTCTCCATCCTGATAATAATGAGCCACAATGGTTGCATTGCGCTCTTGTTTAAGCCTCAGTATGTCCTGTATTAAATCCATGGTTTATTGTCCTCTCCTGTTGCGGTCGCGATCGTAAGGCGGCACCTGGCCGAAAAAACGCTTCCTGTTTTTAGAAACCTGAAGCTTGAGCCGGATAAGCCTGTTGATGTCGCTGCCAAAAAATATAAAATAATTGACAAAGGAAGCCAATATTGCCCCTACCATGGCCCAGTCGCCATACTGGATGGACATAGCCAATTGATAAAGAACAAAAACAACCTGTATGACGCCAAGATATTTGACCTTAACCGGAATGACAAAAAACACCATCAGCTGCTGCTCCGGATAGAGGGTCGCATAAGCCAAAAACAGGGACATGTTAAGATAAAAGCCGGTTACTCCTCCTCCGGTTATGAACGCCGCAACAATGGCACCAATCATACCCAAAAGGTAATACACATTAAACCGGAATTTGCCCCAGTAGCTTTCTATGGCCGTTCCTATCATATAAAACAAATAGAGTGATAAAACCACCCAGAAGAGAGAATAGGATTCCGGCAAAAAAATAAAGGTAATAAGA
>JAEXPO010000367.1 GCA_023446675.1 Bacillota bacterium
CGCCGTTGTGAAGATTCCGCTTTACCATGTTGTAGGCGTATTCCCATCCCCGCTGCTTGTTTACGGCCCAGTCATCATAGGCAAAGCTCCAGAAAACATTGACATAGCCAAGCCGATTGGTTATATCAAGGCTCCTTTCACTGTATTCTCCCTTGGGTGCCCTCAAATAGAGCATGTTCTGTCCGAATTTATCATAGAAGCGGCGATCCAGGCCGGTTATTTCATTTTCGATTTCCTGATCGCTTAAAAGGGGCAGGCTTTTATGGGACACCGAATGATTGCCCACCGCGTGGCCTTCCTCCACCATGCGCCGAACCAGTGCTTCTTCCTTATCCAAATAATAGCCTGTAATGAAAAAGACCGCATTGACCCCGTTATTGGCCAGGGTATCGAGAATGACGGAGGTATAACCGTTTTCGTAGCCCTCGTCAAAGGTAAGGTAGATGGTTTTCTTACCGGTATCGCCCCGATAGAGGCCGCCGTATTTTTGAAGAATTTCGGGGGAGCCGGGATCCGGAACAGGATCGGCCCCGTCCTTTCCTCTCATAATGCCCCAGCTGCGAAACCGGGTATAGGCATCCTCCAGCCCCGAAGCTACAAAGGGTGAATTGGGCTCCGGACCGGTATCCTGGCTGCCTTCGCTCAAGGTGCCTGTCAGCTCCTCAGAGTAGGTAAGAATGGCAGGCTCCGGCAGTTCAGGGATTACAAACAAAATGGATGCGAGCACAAACAAAGCTACCGGCATGAGGTAGGAATAGGGAATGTTCCGTTTTCTCACGTTTAAAAACCCCCCTGGGATTCCTACCAATAGTATATTAACATGGGACAGGCTAAAATGACCTAAATCCGTTGGATTAGCACCTTATAGTTGAGGAACGGCAATAAGCCGTTTAATCTACGGGAGTCATATAGCTGTTTCGAAGAACTGTGCCGTCGTCCCGCACCGCCGGAATAACAACATTCTCTTCCTGGGATATCTTATATGCAAAATCATAAACATCAAACGTCGCAAATACACCGCCCATAAGCTCCAAAGCGCCCTGAAGCTGGGCAGGCTTTCCTATGGCCTTAATGGTGTAGGGGGGAAGAAGCTGCCGGCCGTTAATCATGATATAGGAGCCCACATCACGAATTTCACTGGTGGCAACAATACGCTCGTCATTTACGGAGATGGCTTCCGCGTCGGAGGCCTTGAGCTCATTGGTTAAATCCTGAATATTCCTGGCTTCTATGGACCATTCTCCCGCGCTGTCCAGGGTAATAATAATGCCTGTCCCCTTGACGGTTTCAAGCCCGGCCAGCATTCTTGCCAAAATTCTGGCTCTTTCCAGATCCTCCACATATTTTTTATCTACATTGTCATCGTTACGAAAAGCCTCGGCTTCGGCCTGGAGCTCCTGAATACGCTCCTTAAGGCTTTCATTATTGCTTTTTTCCTGAAGCAGCTCCTGAACAATTTCGCTTATGTTTTTCTTTTCATACTGGGCCAGCACCTGGTTCTGCTTAACGCTGGTAAACTGCCAGGCAATAATAATGCCAAGTATAAGGCTCACAATTGTAAGCGAAAAAACTTTAAACAACTTCATTGGGAGACCACCTCAATTCCTTCAAGCATTTTTTCCAGAGATTCATACATCTGATACTTTTCAACCACTATTTCCTGCTGCTTTTCTACCTCGATTCGAATGCCGAAGCCTCTGAGAACAGCTATCTGGGACATACCTTCAATTCCCTCATACAATGCATCCGGATCCCCTATAACCTTAAAGACGTAAGGCGGCGGATAACGGTTCTTATTAACAAAAATAGTGGGACCGGCGCATCGGGGCCGGGTGGTGGAAATGACCCTTTCACCGTTGATGGAGATGGCCTCCGCCCCGTTTCTGCGCAGGCTGCTCAGTATATCCTGAACATCCTTATCATGGACAATATAGTCTGTAATATCCGATTCTCCCTTTACCAGAGCGTCCTGCATGGTAATGACGATACCCGGTCCTTTTACGGCTACAAGGCCTGCCCGCATATACTCATAATCACGCTGTTCCAAAAGGTCTCCGATTTCGGGGCTGCTTGAACTGCTCCCTATGTTTTTAAGGAGCTGATCGTGTTCCAGCTCGGCCTGGGCCAGCTCTTCAAGGAGCCGCTGACTCTCCGCCTTTTCCTCCTCCAGCCGCTTGGTCATTTCCGTGAGAGAACCCGTATCATTTTCACTATTTTCCATGATGCTGCGAAACTGAAGATTTACGAGAATGCCAAACATCACAAAGATAAGAAAGAGCATGCCGCTCTGGCCTTTTTTCATTATTTCTCACTTCTTCCCAATGTAAACATGGCTTAGCCGACCCTTCGTTTACAAAAATTCCTTTACCTTGGGGGCTCTGGGAAGAGCCGTATCCACATATTGCTCACCCACCTGAATCACAGGCTTTGAGAAATCCATCCGGTTCATGAAAATAACCTCACCCTTGCGTCCGTCATCCAAAAGAACCTTGGAGCCTATGTAATAATGGGTGATGTTCTCCAGAAAAACCGAAAGCACATAAGGGTCCAGCACACCGAAGCTTCCATGCTGCATGAGCTCAAAAACACGGAATGGCGTATCCTTTGCCCTATAGGTTTTATTGGCTGTCATGGCGTCAAAGATATCCGCGATAGTTATAATCTTTGAATAAATATTAAGCTGATTTCCCTTAAGCCCCAGAGGATAGCCGGAGCCGTCCTCCTTTTCATGGTGGGTAAGTACCGCAACGGCCACTTCATTTGTTATGCCCGGCATTTCGGAAACCATTATGTACCCCAGCTCACTGTGGCGTTTAACCTCTTCAAACTCAGCGGGAGTGAGTATGCCGGGCTTGCTGAGTATTTCCGCAGAAACCTTGGTTTTGCCCACATCATGAAGAAGACCTGCCATGGTGCAGTTTTTAATTTCCGTCGGACTCATTTTCATCCATTTGCCCATCATCATGCAAAGCAGGGATACGTTCATACTGTGGAAATAGGTGTATTCGTCAATATCCCTGACAACCATAATGGTTCCAATCAGCTCACGGTTTCCTTCCACCCGTTCCATGGTATCGCTCACAATTTGCTCCACCTGGTCGGTATGAAGCTTTTTGCCCGAAGCCAGATCCTCAAAAACATTTTTTACCTGGCTGACATTCTCTTCATATTCCCGGGTAAATTCCGGCTTGTCCTTTTTTCCGGGTGTGAAGGCGGATTTCTGAGAAGAGGCTCCCTCAGGCCATATAGCCGGTTCTACAGGCCTTTGAATTTTTTCATAGACCCATACGGTTTTTATTCCGTTATTTCTCAGCCGTTCAATAGAAGTAATCTCCAATTGGGAATTTTCCCAGAGAATAACTCCGCCAAATCGGTTGACTACAGCCTCTGCCGTCTGCATGCCGGGCTGTACCGAATCAATAGATATCAGTTTTTTCGTCCCATTCATACCAGGCTACAATCCTTTCCGCTATAATTTAGCTGAACCATTATGAAGGTTTTCTCCGAATCAGAGCTTTATCCTATGTTTATTCACCGTCTGTGCCGTCCTCGCACATCTGACGAAATTCCTGTTCATCAATAATTCTTATTCCCAGCTCCTGGGCCTTCACAAGCTTGCTGCCTGCATCCTCGCCTGCAAGCACCATGCCGGTCTTTTTGGATACGCTGCCCGAGACCTTTCCTCCCCGCTCCTCAATAAGCTGGGTTGCATCGGTTCTTGAGAGACTGGGAAGGGTTCCTGTCAATACAAAGGTTATCCCCTTGAATTGGCCTCCCTCGTGTCCGCCTTCGGAGGAGGTCATATTTATCCCTGCCGCTTCAAGAAGGGCAAGGGTATGCCGGGTTTGCTCCTGCCTTAAAAACTCTGCAAGGCTGGCTGCCATTTTTTCTCCAACCTCGGGAATACGTGTCAGCTCCTCCCCGGAGGCTGCCAAAAGCTTGTCCAATGTCTTAAAATGGCCTGCTACAAGCTTGGCTGAGCGAAGTCCTATATGACGAATTCCAAGGCCAAAGAGAAGCCGGCTCATATCGTTTTTCTTGGAGTTCTCTATGGAGGCCAGGAGATTATCAACAGATTTTTCACCCATTCGCTCCAGAGTTATCAGCTCGCCTCTGTGGCTTTCAAGAGTGTAAAGATCCGCGATTCCCTTTATAAATCCCTTCTCCAAAAGCATTTCCACCATGGCGGGCCCAAGCCCCTCCAGATTCATGGCATCCCTGGAGGCAAAGTGTACAAGGCTTCTGAAAAGCCGTGCGGGACATTCAATACCTGTACAGCGGATAACGGCCTCCTGCTCCTCCCGAACCGCAGGCGCACCGCAAACAGGACATACCTTAGGCATGGTGTACGGTACGGCATCCGGGGGTCTTAAGCTGGAATCCACCTCAAGCACCTCAGGAATAATTTCCCCTGCCTTGCGTACCCAAACCGTATCCCCGATACGTATATCCCGCTCCTGAATAAAATCCTCATTATGAAGGGTGGCACGGGAAACCGTGGTTCCCGCCAGTTTGACAGGCTCTAATACCGCGTTGGGAGTGAGCGCTCCTGTCCGCCCTACCTGAATGATAATATCCAAAAGCTTTGTTTTTTTAATTTCCGGCGGGTATTTGTAGGCCACAGCCCACCGGGGGGCCTTGCTGGTGGAGCCCATAATGCGCCTGAAGTGAAGACTGTTCACCTTTACCACCGCGCCGTCGGTTTCATAAGGAAGGCTTCCCCTTTTTTCTCCCAAATCCTCAATTTCCTCTACCACCTGATCCACACTGGTACAGACTTTGTATTCCGGGCTGATTTTAAAGCCAAGGGCCTTAAGCTTCTCCAGTGACTGGGAATGGCTTTCAAAGCTCATACCCTCAGCCTGCTGCACATTAAAAACAAAGAGATCCAGCTTTCTTCCAGCCGTCACCGTCACATCCAGCTGCCTTAAGGATCCTGCGGCCGCATTTCGGGGATTGGCGAAAATTTTCTGTTCCAGGGCCTCCTGCCTTTCGTTAAGCTCAAGGAAATCCCGGC
>JAEXPO010000403.1 GCA_023446675.1 Bacillota bacterium
CGTACAGGAGGAGTCAAAGGCTTCGGAGATATCGCCTGCGCTTGCAGCAAGGCTTTCCTCCCTCTCCTATCCGCCTCCTGCTTATATGTCTGCAACACCCTTGGAAAAAGGGCTTGAGGAGCTTGTGGTCATACCGGACACCCAGGCCGATGGGTTTGAACGGGTTATTTTAAAGCTGAAGGAGCACTTTCTGGAGCTGGTGCTGGAGCGAGAAGGGAAGGCCTATAAAATCCTGGCAGGAAGAGAGCGGTGGCTTGAGGCCTATACGGAGCTGTTCATGCCAATGACCCCGGGCATTACCGCAGATCGGGTGAGGACCATGGGAAGCTTTACCTGGCAAAGCGAGGATTTGCTTCTGGTTACCCTTCGTCTTGTTGATACCCCCTATACCATGAAAATACGGATAAGCCTTAAAGAGGGGCGCTGCACCCTTAATGCGGATTACAACCTTTCCTTCAGAGGCGTTCACTTTTTCAGCTTTGACGGTCATTACCTGTTCTGATGTAAAGGCTGCAAATAAAGCTTTGCCCACTAAAAAAGCCGTACAATCAAATGTATGGCTTTTTGTGTGCTTCACTTTCTTATGCAATTAAATCAGGGAGGCGGCCTGCATCAGGGAAGGCGGCCTGCATCACTGAAGGGGAAAATCCGAATGAGGACAGTGCCAATAATTTTTTTTGCACTTACAGTCCCAAAGGCCCTGCTGTCCATGCTTTTGTCGGGCAGGCGATTATCGCCCAGCACATAGACACACCCCTTGGGCACCACCACATCGTCGTAGAGATCATTGCCGATGAGTGTGGTTTCACCGTTGATATAGGGCTCGGCAAGCAGCTTTTCATCCACATAAACCTTGCCGTTTTTAATGACCACATGCTGGTTTTCAACGGCAATAACTCTTTTTATGGCATATTTCTTATGATCCGACAGAAGCTCAGGTATTTTCAGAACCACAATATTACCTGCTTCAACGGACCCAAAACGCTGACTCAGGCTTTCAATAATCAACACATCCTGGTTTTTCAGCGTGGGCAGCATGGAATTGCCGTCCACCACTATCAGACGACCCACAAAAACCACCACAAGAATCGCCAGCAATGCGGCGGATCCCAGATGGAAAAGCCAGTCCAAAAGCTCTTTTACCACTTTGTTATTCACGTTCTTCAACCGCCGTTTTTATATGAAGCTCGGAAAGCTGCTTGTCGGAAACCGTATCCGGTGCATTGGTCATAAGGCAGGAAGCGGTTTGCACCTTGGGAAAGGCAATAACATCACGGATATTATCCGTTCCTGAAAGCAGCATAACCAGCCTGTCAAGTCCGAAAGCAAGACCACCGTGGGGCGGTGTGCCAAATTTAAAGGCATCCAGCAGGAAACCGAAGCGGTCCTTTGCCTCTTCATCGGTAAAGCCGATAATATTAAACATTTTGGCCTGAAGCTCCTGCTGATGGATACGAATACTCCCTCCGCCAACTTCATAGCCGTTGAGTATGATGTCGTAAGCCTTTGCTCTTACCCGGCCGGGATCGGAATCCAGAAATTCAATATCCTCGTCCATAGGTGAGGTAAAGGGATGATGCTTGGCAACCCAGCGGTTTTCTTCCTCATCGTACTCAAGAAGAGGGAATTCGGTAACCCAAAGCACATCGTAGCGGGTGGGATCAATAAGTCCGGTTTTCTCAGCCAGAGCCAGACGCAAATGACCCAGAGCGTCAAATACGACGGCATCCTTATCGGCGACAAACAGGAGAAGATCTCCGGCTTGCGCCGAAAGCCTTGTAAGAAGGCTGTCCCGTTCCTCATCGGAAAGGAATTTGGCAATGGGGGATTTAATGGAGCCGTCCTCTACGACAATCCATGCCAGGCCCTTGGCCTTATAGGTTTTTACAACCTCGCCCAGGGCATCGATTTCCTTTCTAGAAAAGGAGGCGCCGCAGCCCCTGGCATTAATGGCCCTAACGCTACCGCCCCCTGCCACCGCGTCCTGGAACACCTTGAAGCCCGAAGCGGCGACAAGGTCAGAAACATTCACCAGCTCAAGTCCGAAGCGGGTATCGGGCTTGTCCGACCCAAAACGCTCCATGGCTTCCTTGAAGGTTAAGCGCTTAAAGGGAACCTCCATATCTCTTCCCAGAATTTCCTTAAACAGACGGTTGATAAAGCCTTCATTAATGGCAATAACATCCTCCACATCCACAAAGGCCATCTCAAGGTCGATCTGGGTAAATTCCGGCTGGCGATCCGCACGTAGATCCTCGTCGCGGAAGCATTTGGTTATCTGCATGTACCGGTCGTAGCCCGATACCATTAAAAGCTGTTTGAAAAGCTGGGGTGATTGGGGAAGGGCGTAAAACTTTCCCGGATGAACGCGGCTGGGTACCAAATAGTCTCTTGCTCCCTCCGGTGTGCTTTTGGTCAGCACGGGAGTTTCAATTTCCAGAAACCCGTTATCGTCAAAATAGTCCCTGGTGAGCTTGGCTACCCGGTGACGGAGCATCAGCTTGCGCTGAAGGTCGGGGCGGCGCAAATCCAGGTAACGGTATTTAAGACGCAATACCTCATTGGCTCCCGAATCCTCTTCAATGTGAAAGGGCGGTGTTTCGGATTTGTTTAAGATACGTATTTGTGTGGCAATGAGCTCCACTTCACCTGTGGTCATGGCCTTATTTACAGCCTCGGGACTTCTTTTGCTTAAAATTCCGGTAACGGCGACAACATACTCGCTGCGTACCTGGGCAGCCTTTTCGTGGAGCCCGGGGTTGGTTTCACTGTTGAAAACAACCTGAAGAATACCGCTCCGATCCCTTAATGCCACAAAGATCAGGGCGCCCAGATCCCGGCGCTTCTGCACCCAGCCCATAACCGTTATTTCCTTACCCACATCGGAAGCGCCGATTTCCGCACACCGATGGGTTCTTTTCATTCCCTGCAAGCTCTCAGCCATTTAATTGTCCTCCATTGCCCCTTACGATTGAAGCACTGATTTTTACAAGTCTGTCAATAAGGGAATCCAGGCTTATATCCTTGGATTCGCCCGTTTTCATATTTCTTAGGGATGCCTTGTTGCTTTCAATTTCATTGTCGCCAAGGATAAGGGCATAATGCGCGCCTACCTTGTCCGCATATTTCATCTGGGCCTTGGCGCTCCTGCTCATGATATCCTTTACGCAGTAAACGCCCTTCTCACGAAGCTGCCATGCCAGCTTTTCGCATACCCCTTCGGCCTCAGCACCTATAGCTCCCAAATAAAGCTCGGGCTGAACTTCGCCAGGCAGCTGAATCCCTCTGCTTTGAAGCTCCAGAAGCAGCCGTTCCGCTCCCAGAGCGAAGCCGATGCCAGGTGTGGGCGCACCGCCGCAGGCCTCCACAAGGCCGTCATACCGGCCTCCGCCGCAAACCGTACCCTGGGTGCCTATGTTTTTTGATACAAACTCAAATACCGTGCGTGTATAATAATCCAGACCGCGCACAATGCCCCTGTCTATGGCATAGGCTATCCCTATGGCGTCCAGCCTTCGGGTGAGGGAATCAAAATGCTCCCGGCAGTCCTCGCAGATATGATCCAAAAGAGACGGCGCATCCTTCACTGCCGCCCTGCAGCGTTCTTCCTTGCAGTCTAAAATACGCATGGGATTGCGGTTAATGCGATCCTTGCAAAGCTCGCACATACCGTCTATTTTATCGGCCAGATAGGCCTTAAGCTTTTCATTATATACCTTGCGGCATTCCGGACAGCCAATACTGTTAAGATTAAGGCTCAGATCCCCTATGCCCAGCTTTTTAAAGAAAAGGGCCAGCATGGAGATAATTTCCGCATCCGCCGCAGGCGCAGCCGCTCCTAAAAGCTCCGCACCGAACTGGTTAAACTCGCGGTAACGTCCCTTTTGAACATTTTCATAGCGATAGGCCGTTATCCTGTAAAAAAGCTTAACAGGCTGGGGCTGAGAGGCCATACCATGTTCAATAAAGCTGCGCACAACACCGGCTGTACCTTCAGGTCTTAAGGTTATGCTTCTGCCTCCCTTATCCGTAAAGGTATACATTTCCTTCTGAACAATATCCGTGGTGTCCCCCACACCTCTTTGAAACAGCTCCGTATGCTCGAAAACCGGAATACGTATTTCTCTGTAGCCAAAGCGGCCGCAGGTTTCCGCAAAAAGGCTTTCTACAAAATGCCACCTGTGAATGTCCTCCGGCAAAATGTCTTTTGTCCCTTTCGGCGCCTGTGTCAGCATTATGATTCCTCATTTCTTCCGGGCACTCTAAGCTAAAGGCAAACGCCCGATAAAGGTTATTGTATCCATTCATAAAAGGATTGTCAACGCCGAATCGTGCGCCTTCCAGGGCTTTAGCCGGATGAGTATTCATGAGAATAAGCGACTTGACATAAGATACACAAGTTGAATTATTGTTTATACTCATGTTATGCGATAACAGTGTTAAATATTAATTAAAATTTCTATAAAGTTATTGTTTTCATTTTCGACATTGATAACAAGCTTAAAAATTGTTATTATTTATACAAATAGTGCCATTAAACTGTCATTTTACTCCATACATTCTCTTTATAAAGCTTCAAAGAAATTCGCCTGTTTTTTTCCTTTGTACATAGACTGAGCGCCTTCATTAGAGCACGTATACGGGTAACATTTATTCACTCTCTTTCTATTACATCTTTTGCTCTAAAAAAAGGAAGGAGAGCTTA
>JAEXPO010000425.1 GCA_023446675.1 Bacillota bacterium
TTTTTAAGCTTTTTAGCCCCCAGGCTGTAGGTCTCTCCCAGAACCGCAAGTCTGTCGGAAAGGGGAAGATCCAGCGAAAGCTCCTCAATCTTGTTTTCAAGTAAGCTGCGATCCTTCAAATCAAATCTTTTATACCGGCTTGTCATACACCATTGTCCTTTCCATTCATTTATTTAAAATTACATGATTGGTTAACGCTTTTAACTATGAAAGTGTCATAAACCTTACTATCTAACGAAAACAAGGGCGCTGTGGAGTAAATATTTTTGCCTGCCGCTCAATCAAGTTATCTTCCAAATCAAGGAGGCGCCCTCCCGCCTCTTGAAAACACCGTACCTCTATGGCATGATTAAGAGTGTGTCCCTTTGTCCATGCTGCGGGGCCCCACCCTAAAACACTTATTTTGCAAACGGCGGTTGGCACGATGGATTACCGGCACGGCGCCATTAGACTCCTTTATCAAAATGAGACGGATACCTTTAATATGGGCCGTCCCCATTTTCACGACGAATACGAGCTTTATTACCTTCAAAGCGGATCCCGGCTGTTTTTTATAAAGGACCGGGTTTATCCCATGGTTTCCGGCTGCCTTGCTTTCGTGGACGGCTGCGAGCTGCACAGGGCCTTTTCCCCCGACAATCTGCCCCACAGCCGGTTTGTGGCCTGCATCCGAAGGGACGAGCTTACAGGCGGCCTCGGGTCTTTAGCCGGACCCTTTCAAAACGGAGGCTGCATTGCGCTTACACCCAGGGATCAGTACTATATGGAGGGCCTTATTGCCCAGATTATTGAGGAGTGCGAAGGCCGCCGTACGATGAAGCACTATGCCATTGAGCTTATGGTTAAGCAAATGCTTCTTTTTACGCTGCGCCACAGCACCGACTCGGAGACGGAGCCCAAATATGGAGGCTCGGTCATAACTAGGGCTCTGTCCGCCATTGATTCAAGCTACGCAAAGCCTATCAGCCTTTCTGCCCTATGCGCCGACCTGGGCGTAAGTCCCAGTCATTTCACCCGCATTTTCAAGGCCTCCACCGGCTTTACCCTGGTGGAATACATCCATAATTTACGCCTTAAAAAGGCTGCCGGACTGCTTTCCGATACGGACCTTTCAGTATCCCGCATTGCGGAGGATACAGGGTTTCTAAGCTTTTCCTATTTCGGAAAAAAGTTCCGAAACGCTTACGGTCTATCCCCCCTTAAATACCGTCAGGTTCATGGCAAAACCGAATTCAAAGGAGACTAAAAGCAGGAAAATACGTACCAGATAATACAAAAGGCATATGACTTTATTTTATCGTCACATGCCCTTCATTTCTATAAGGATCCCATCATTGCCCCGGGTTTTTATAACCATTTTGCTTATGATTTTTAATCCCCCGATGGCTTGGGCAGCCTATAGGGGGAACCAGTCCATAATCTCACCGGACAGAAGCTCGTGCCCCCTGCGGTTGGGATGGTTGGCACTAATAAGAATATCCCCCGGCCTAAGGCCCTCCCTCTGCTTTAGCTCAAAGGCCCCCGCCGCGTCGGCAAGGCCGATGCCATACTCTTTAGCCAGATTGCGTATCATTTCAGATATTTCAGAGGCCGGAAACAACAGCTTCTCAGGGTCATAATAAAGCCTCCCGCAATCGGGAAGAGGCGTTACCAGAACAACCTTTACCTCCTCCTCAAGCGCCTCCTCAAGCGCCTCTTCAATCATCTGCCTCCAGGCTGCCTCTACCTGCACCCTCTCACCAAAGCGGTCGTTAAGCCCATAATCCAGGGTTACAAGCCGCGGCCTTAAGCCAAGCACATCCCTTTTAAAGCGCCGGGCTCCGCTAATGGCTCCCTCTCCTCCAATAGCCGTTACAATAACATTGACCACCGAGCAGGGAAAGCGTAAGGACAGCTCCTGTCGGATAAGATGGGGGTATGCGTCCAGGGGCCGGGTCACATGATTGGCGGTGTAGCCTGCAGGACAGCTGTGGCCGTGGCAGACAACAGTCACGGTTTTATTGTCGGGCCAGACCTTTTCCAAATCCCGGCACAATGACTCTAAATAATGTTCTTTGGAAGCCAGCATAACTCAACTTTTTCCTTTCCTTACTTCTTTTCTTTATTTCCCCTCTTTGCTTTTATTCTTTATTTCCTTTTCTCATTTTATTGCCTAATTTCCCTCTCTTATTTCATTTCCTTATTTTCCTCTTTTATTTTACTGACTTATTTTCATTGCCTTAAATTCAAAGCCTGATTTGCATATGTCATAGGTGTACCGGAGCCTCAGGGTTTTATGTCCTCCGCGTACCTGTCCGACACGGTAAGGGTTCCCGTAACTCCCCGGGCCTCAAAAACCGGGCCATAGGGTGTGTCCACAAGGGAATACCCAATGTCCTGCCCTGCCATGAAAGGATAGGAGCTGTTACATAAAAGCTCTGTTTTAGCTTCAAAGCCTGTTTTGGGAAGAATCCGGACTACCGCATTTTTAAGGCCGCTTATGTTAAGCCGTCTTCGCATCTGGAAGCTTACCGGGGCAATTTCCTTCACACCCACAACGCCGTCCTCCTGCTCCACAAAAACCCGGCACTCCGCCTCATAGGCCCTGGGAAGGGTGTAATGGGCCGTACCGTTGTCCAGACGGGTTTCCACACCTGTTAAGAGAGGCGCACCCAGAGGCAGCTTAAGAGAGGTTTGGGAGGTGGTATCCGGTGAATAAAAGGAAAAGCGAAAAGCGTTTTCGTGGCGGTGGAGCATAATAATGGGGTTTCTGGCTTGGGGTGTTTCCTTTGTGAAGCTTATTTCATAGCCAAAAAGCCCGGCGGCAAGGCGCATGAAGCTTTCTACCGGGTAATGGCTTTCTGCCGGGAAGGGGGTTAAAATATGACCGCCCTTAAGAGCACCGCCGTTGACGCCACGGATCCAGACAATACCGCCCCCCTGCCACTTAGTATGGGTGCGGTAAAGGGCCTCAACCCGCTCCTGGCCGTCCCGGGACACGGTAGCCAGCACTTTTACGCCCTCTTGAGCCTCTTTCCGGAGGACGGTATTTACGCCGCCGTCGGACATAAGGGAAGCATGGTTGATTTTATCCCCGTAGCGGCCTGTTCGAATGAAGTCGCCGCTCTGG
>JAEXPO010000481.1 GCA_023446675.1 Bacillota bacterium
TTCCTGAGTCACATTGTTCATGTCGCTCACGTCCCGGACCGAATTTGTAATAGTATCCAGTGCTGCGGAATTGAGTATGTCCCGAAGCCGGACCTGGAGGGTTTTCTTTGCCGAGTCGGTGATGTAGAGCATGACATTGAAGTAGGCGTTCCAGTTGCCTACGGCATAAAAGAGGCCGATGGTAGCAAGCACGGGCAGGGACAGGGGAAGTATAATCCTGAAAAGGATTTGCCAGTCGTTGCAGCCGTCTATGGAAGCCGATTCCTCCACGCTTACGGGCATGGCCTCGAAGAAGGTTTTCATAACAATCATGTTATAGGTGCTTATGGCGCCGGGCAGAATTACTGCCCAATAGGTATTGTAAAGGCCCAGGGCCTTAACAAGCAGAAAGTTTGGAATCATGCCTGCGCTGAAGAGCATGGTAAAGGTAATGAACATAAGTATCGGGCTTCTTCCCCTGAGCCTTTTTTTGGACAAGGGGTAGGCTGCAAGGACGGTCATAACCATATTCACGCCGGTTCCCACGAGAGTGAGGTATACGGTGTTTTGCATGGACTGAAGCAGCGTGCCTGCCGTAAACACGGCCTTATAGGTTGACAGATTGAAATTGACGGGCCAGAACAAAACCTTTCCCGTTAGAACCGAGCTTTCGTCACTGAAGGAGGTGGCCAGGATGTTGAGAAAGGGCAGCAGGGTTGTGAGCACCACCAGTGTCAGAAAGACATAATTGAAGGCGTGAAATATTTTTTCGCCTCTGCTTTTAAACAAGTCATTCACTCCTTTCCTTTACCGGGGCTTTAAAAGATGCCGCCGCCTTCCTGAAAGCGGTTGGCCAGCTTATTGGCCGTCAGAACCAAAACAACGGCTATGACTGATTGGAAAATACCGATGGCAGTGGTCAGGCTGTATTGAGCCCCTTCAATACCAATGCGGTAGACCAGGGTGCTTATAACATCGGAAACCTTTCGGACCGCTCCGTTTTGAAGTACATAAACCTGCTCGAAGCCGATGGTCATCATGGAACCCATTCGCAAAATAAGCATGATAAGTATGGTGGGCATAATGCTGGGGAGAGTTATATAGCGAATCTGCTTCCACTTCCCCGCTCCGTCCAGTATGGCCGCCTCGTACATTTCGGGATCAATGCCCGTAATGGCCGCAAGATAGATAATGGTCCCCCAACCCGCTTCCTTCCAGATTCCTGAAAGCACAAACACCCAGGGCCACCAGGCTTCACTGGTCATAAAGTAAATACTCTGGCCTGTCAGCGAGGACAAAAGGCTGTTGACAAAGCCTGTATTGGGCGAAAGGATGTTGACAATCATACCTCCCAGGATAACCCAGGAGAAGAAATGGGGCAGGTAAATAACCTGCTGGAGTACCCTTTTGTAACGAAGATTTCCTATTTCATTAAAGAGAATGGCTAATATAATGGGTACGGGAAAGCCCACAATCAGGGAATACACGTTTAAAAGCAGTGTATTTCTAAATGCCGTCCAGAAGGCCGACATATTGAAAAGCTGATCGAAATATTTAAAGCCTACCCAGGGGCTTCCGTCGATTCCCAGGTTAAACCTGAAATCCTTAAAGGCGATAACCAGGCCCCCCATGGGAGCGTAGCAAAAGATGAGATAAAAGAGTATAACGGGAATCAGCATAAAATACAGATGGCGATCCCGCCAAAGCCACCGGAGCCTGGATCGTAATTTAGCTTGGGACAGGTTTCCCGTACCGGTGCCTTTTATAAATGAACGCTCCATGTTTATCCTCCCTTCATGGCAGAGCCGGGTAAATTTGCTGCCCGGTCCCTGTGGGATTTATTATAGGTTGACCGTCTATGGTCTTCATAGAGTATCCTTTTAATCCGGTGTGCTTTTTTTATTCAAACGGCTTAAATTGTCATGCTGATTTCTTGCCAAATGAACTTTTTTTATTGGACAGCTTTTCCAGGATTAGTGTGTGTTATTTTATTTACATATTTTTACATCATTTATTTGCAGGATTTAATAAAAAACCTGCACTTTTTCGCAACCCATTTTATATATCGCTTGCAAAACCCGCATTTATAAATGCACTATTTCATCACTCTGCTCATTGCTGCAACAATTTATCCTTTTTCCTGCATTTTAATCAAATTAACTTATTAACAACGGAACAGAATGTGCTATAATTATTTCATTGCTAAAACGGGCTATGCCCGCAACCCACTGGATACGAGGAGCCGATAACATAACTTGTTTTTTTATTGGCATATATCAGCTACAGGTACTAACGCTGCTTTTCAGGCAGCGGCGAACCCGGCTTTCATTGGAAGTCCGGTTTGCGACTTGAACTATTTTGCGCCTTAAACCATAGAAGTGAAGGAGACGTTGTCATGAGCCTATGTGACTTAAAAAGGTTGGAAGAGAAAATAACCGCATTCAGCAAATTCGGGGATACGGGCAAGGGTGGTATAACCCGCCTGTCCCTCTCGGAAGCGGCCCTGGCTGCCAGAGGTGAGTTTGTAAGCCGTATGAAGGCACTGGGAGCTGCAATCGAAACCGATGATATGGGAAATATTTATGCTACATTAAAGGGGTCGGAGGATCTCCCCCGTATCGCTTCCGGCTCTCACTGTGATTCGGTCGTTCAGGGCGGCAATTACGACGGTATACTGGGGGTACTCACCGCCCTGGAGGCCGCGGAAACCCTGGTGACTGAAAAAATCCCCCACCGTCATCCCATAACCATAATGATTTGGACCAATGAGGAAGGCTCCCGCTTTGATCCGGCTATGATGTCCTCCGGCGTGATTACCGGCAAGTTCGACAAGGCTAAAATGCTGGCCTCAAAAGACAAGGAGGGCATCACCTTTGGAGAGGCTCTGGATGCCAGCGGCTATAAGGGTGATGAGCAAAGCCGATTAAACGCAAACAGCTACAAGGCCTTTGTTGAGCTTCATATTGAGCAGGGCCCCGTTCTGGAAGCTGCCGGAATTGATATTGGCGTCGTTGAAGGCGTTGTGGGTATGGTCAACTATGAGTTTGAATTCATTGGCCAGGCCGGACATGCGGGCACGGTTCCCCAGAAAATGAGAAAGGATGCCCTGTATGCGGCAAGCGAGGCCATCCAGTATTTGCACAGAGAGCTGGATAAGCTGGACGAAAAGCTGGTATACACAACCGGGCGCATTAACGCCTATCCCAATGTTCATACGGTTATACCCGATTTGGTGCGTTTTAACCTGGATGCAAGGCATCAGAATCCCGAGGAATTAAAGAAGGTTGTTCAGATTATTGAAGCTATTCCTTCCGAGCTTTCCAAATGCAAGGTAAGCTACAGGCAGCTCTGGACCCGAAAAACCGTCGCCTTTAATAAAGATCTGGTTGATTTTGTGGAAAAGAACGCCCAGGCTAATGGCTACTCCACACTTCGCTTATACAGCGGTCCCGGACATGACGCACAGTTTGTTGCCGATGTTATTCCCACCACCATGGTTTTCGTGCCCAGTATTGGAGGGCACAGTCATTGTGAAATTGAGAAGACCCCCATCGAGAACTGCTGGAAGGGAGCAAATGTTCTTCTCCAGACTCTCTTGGCTATTGATAAAAAATAAACGTCACTCATTGTCAGTAAAATTGATAAAAAATCCACGTTACTCATTGTCACTAAAATTGATAAAAATCATACGCTGCTCATTGTTGCTAAAAAGAGGCACAGGAAAATGAAAAATGATTGTCCTGTGCCTCTTTCCTGTTTAACTGCCGCCTAGCAGCTTCATTTATTCAAGGCTTTTTTTAAAAGCTTCACCGCATCCGACCACTGCCCCTGCTCCGTGCTGTTTAATAAGACGGCAATGACGCTTCTGCCGTCTTTTTCCGCCGATGCAACCAGACAGTAGCCCGCAGCGGAGGTGTATCCGGTTTTTATGCCTGTTGCGTTTTCATAATAAAAGCCGGAATCCTTAATTAAGAGTTTATTTGTATTCATCCAGCTATGGGTCCCCTCCCCTTCGTTATCCCTGCCGGCACCCCCGGCTGCCACGCTGACAGACCCTGTTTCTGCATAAGTCAGCTTTACCGTGTCCCGAAAACTGGAATATTTCATTGCTTCAAGAGCAATGAGAGCCAGGTCGCAGGCACTGGTGTAATGGTCCTCATTAGGATACCCGTGAGCATTCACAAAATGGGTATTATTGGCCCCCAACGCCTTCGCCTCTTCATTCATCAGCTCGCGAAAATAAGGCAGAGCCTCAGAACGCTCCATCGTTTCATCACCGCTTACTTTTTTTGCAATATGCACCGCTATGGTGTTGGCAGCGTCATTGCCGGATGGAAGCATGAGGGCTTCTAACAAGTGTTCCAGTGTCATGCTTTCACCATATTCCAGACCTGCTTTGCTTGCATCAGGCAATAGCAAGCCCACCTCATCTCCAATTTTTACTTCTTCATCTAGGTCTCCGTATTTAAGGGCAAGGAGGGCTGTCATTATTTTTGTTGTACTGGCAGGATACATTTTTTTGTCGGCGTTTTTATCAAATAAAACCTTCCCGCTGTCTCCATCAATAACTATGGCACTTTCAGCCTCCAAATCAGAATGGCTTAAGGCCATTATACGGGGCTCTGCATTTTCTCCCGTCCCATACCTTTCCACCAAATCATTTCTGATCTTCACAGCATAAAAAAGCAGCAGCACAGCCACTGAAAGACATAAAACCCTAAAACGTATCTTTTTCATTTTTTTCTCCGCCTTTGTTTCAAATTAATCCCCGATTTACCAATTTAATTATAAAATCTAAGAAAATTAAGTTATTAAAAATATCTATCACAAAGGTTAATAATTCCTTAAAGCTTTCAGTCTTAAATCGCAATTCGTATCAATTTTAAATATTAAATTCTATCCCCCCTGCCCTTTGGCACACTGGGCCGCACACCTTAAACGACATAGCTTCCTTTATTATTTTGTAGTTCAGGCTTGCAATTTTAAATCAATAGTACTACTATTGATAGTAGTGCTATTGATTATGGCGCTATTAACAGCACTATTGATAATCTTTCCCTAACGGATCCATTGAACTGAAAGGAGAATGGTATGGCACTGCGTACGGAAGGCCTGGACGAAAGAATCGCTGAGAGCGCAAAGGAAGAATTTATGACCTATGGCTATAAGGATGCCTCCATCAACCGAATTGCTAAAAAAGCCGGAGCCACCAGCGGCGCAATTTACATCCGCTATAAAAACAAGGATGAAATTTTTCAGGCCCTGGTTGATCCTGTTATAAAGGGTATGGAGGAACAGATAAACCAGTACAAGGGCAGGTACTCCGCCCTTGGAAGAACAAAATCCTGGGATGCGTTAACCGAATTGGACAGGGAGATATTTGACTGGCTGATAGACTATATGTTTGACCATTATGATGCGTTCAAGCTTCTTGTCTGCAAATCCGACGGAAGCACGGTAAGCTCCTTTGCCGAGGATTTGATTCAGTTTAAATTTCAGCGTACCTTTGAATTTGTTGAAAAAATCCTTGCCCCGTTAAGTACAGAGAAGCCTTTTCCGGTATCCAGGGAGACACTGGCCCTTCTCTCAAGCGCTCAGTACCACAGCCTGTTTGAAGTCATGCATCACGATTATTCAAAAGCTGCGGCGAAGGAATCGCTCCACGCTGTCAGAAAAATATATGTTAACGGGCTAAGGGAGCTTCTTAAGGATTTTATCGAAGACAATGAACCGGGAACAGGTCGTTTTGCATGAAAGCCGCCAAAATGCTTACCTGTATCGGCCTGATGCTTGGCATGTGCCTTTCCATGCTCCTTCAGACCCAACTGGCAACAGCCATGCCCGCCATAAGCAGCGAATTTGGGACAACCGCCTATTATTCCTGGGTTTACAGCGGCTATCTTCTGGCCTCCACCGTTACCCTCCCTCTTTTCGGAAGCTTTTGTGACCGCTTTGGCTATCGG
>JAEXPO010000489.1 GCA_023446675.1 Bacillota bacterium
GCTTTATCCTGTGGGCCAATGTCTTTGATACCTGCGGAAGATTAATGTCCCTGGAATTTCTGGACGGAGGACAGGCCTGGAGACGGGCCCTTCATGAAAATCGCGAAGAGCTTCCCTTTGGTGCCGGTGATATAAGCCACCTGGAGTCCCTGGGGGAGCTTTTCGGGAAATCAGACAGAGAGGGACAAGCTGCCGTGTTTGCCATGGTGGGTGAAAAGCTTTCTGTTATGGAAAAGCAGGCCCGGGAGGTTCATGAAACCACAGGCAAGCTCTATCGCAATCTGGGTGCCTTAGGCGGTGCGGCCATGGTTTTGCTTCTTATATAGCACCATACACGATTAGCCCTCCTGAAAGGAACTTCAATTCGTTGCAGGACAGAGGCGCACAGCGTAAGGTATCGGGCTCCGCCGTCCGGAAAGGCTGCGCGGACAGGCTTAAACCTTACTCCGGCACTCGATTAGACCCTCATCCGGATTGAAGGAAAGGAATGGATTGGAATGAATGTGGATTTGATATTTCGGATTGCCGCGATCGGCATTATCGTTGCAATTTTGAACATTGTACTTAACAAATCCGGCCGCGAGGAGCAGGCCATGATGACAACCCTGGCAGGCCTTGTGGTTGTACTGATGATGGTGGTGAAGGAAATTGCCAATCTGTTTGATACAGTGAAGGCGTTGTTCGGATTTTAGCCCTTCCGGCTCGTCATGGACGGTGCCGGATTGAAGATGCAGGAAGGCTTATGGAGACTGAATTAATCCGTATTGCCGCCATGGGTATAGTTGCGGCGGTGCTGGCGTTGGTTATATCGGATAAAAGGCCTGAGTTCGGCATGCTGGTGGGGCTGGCCTTTGCCGTCATCGCGCTTTGGTTGATTTTAGGCAAGGCGGGTGCCGTGCTCCGGCTTATTGAGGAAACGGTAAAGAGCTCCGGTATTGATACGGCGCTTTTGATGCCTGTACTCAAGGTAACGGGCATGGCCTATATTACCCAGTTTTCGGTGGATGCCTGCAGGGATGCGGGACAGAACGGCATTGCCTCCAAGGTGGAGGCGGCAGGCAAAATTATGATGCTGGTTGTGGCGGTTCCCATTGTCACCTCCCTCATTCGCATCATATCCACCATTTTATAGGACCTTACGGAGCAGAAGCCCTATTTGAAAACAAGTTATTTGCTTGCGCTTCCGATGAATTGGGTTACGCATAGCCTGCTTTAGTAAAGCGTTTTTACCAATCGTGTGAGATGTCTATCGAAGGGAGGATACACCATGAGAAAAAGAGCCGCTGGATTTTTTCTTTTCCTCATGATCCTGATATTTTGGATGCAGGAACCGGCCTTGGCTTTGTCACAGAACGATTTCCAGACAGAGGATGCGAGCCAGGAGCTGCCGGATATGGATACCCTTATTGAAAACCGGCTTGAGACAGGTAATGTGGATGCCATAAAAAAGGCCATAGACGCTATGCTGGAGGATGAGGATTCGGAGCTTAATAAAACCTTCAGCGCCGACCAGATTCTCTCCAATGCGCTTAAAGGCAACCCCCTGGACAATTTTAAGGGTCTGCCCAAGGTACTGACCGCCCTTGCAGGAAAGGAGTTAAAGGCGAATGTGGCCCTCATGCTGCAGCTTTTTGCCATTATGCTTCTTGGCGCCCTGGTGAAAAACCTGCAGCCGTTGGAAAAGGGGATTCCCAATGAAACGGCCCGCATTTGCATAAACGGGGTTATGATGATGCTGGCTGCCACCAGCTTTGGAAATGCCGTTCAATTAGCCTCGGGGACCATCGGCGCCATGCAGGAGATTGCAGGCGTTGCCATGCCGGCCCTCTTTGCTCTTATGGCTTCGTCAGGAAAGCTGGTTTCCGTATCGGCCCTGCAGCCCATTATGCTTCTGGGGGTCAATACGGCCTGTCATATACTTAAGAACATACTGATGCCCCTTACCGTGGCCTCAGGTATTTTGTTTCTGGTTAATGCCCTTTCCGACCGCTTCAAGCTGGGAAATCTGGCCAAGCTCTTAAAAAGCACCGCCGTATGGGCAACAGGCGTTGTGGCGCTGGTATTTTCCATCGCCTTCTCCATTCAAAAAATGGCCAGCGGCACGGTGGATGCCGTTACACTCAAAACCGCCAAATTCGCTATCGGCACCTTTATTCCGGTGGCGGGGAAATATATGTCCGATGCTGCCGAAACCCTGCTTCTGTGTACCTCTGCAGCCGGCAGTGCCGTTGGCATTCTTACGGTGGCCGGGCTGATTTTGTCCGTTGCGGTTCCCTTTATCCGGCTGTTTCTCGTCATGCTGACCTTTAAGCTGGCAGCGGCTCTGGGGGCGCCTTTGTGCGACGAAGCCGTGTGTGATGCCCTGGAGGATGCATCCGGCTGTTTTTCCGTCATGCTGGGTATTGTGGGAGCTTCCTTTTTCGTATTAACGCTTTTGACCGGAACCCTTATGTCCAGCGGCGGGTATATGCGCTGACCCTAATTGTGCATTTGTTAACAAAGGAGGAATAAAAGCTATGAATGATTTAAGAAGCTGGATTATAACCTTAATTGCGGCCACCCTGGGCTGTGTGATGCTTGAACGTATGGCACCTGAAGGAAACCTTCAAAAATATGTGCGGTTAATATGCGGTCTTGTGATAACCCTGTTGGTGGCAACACCCGTACTGAAATTTCTTAATGGCGGCATGACCTTTAACAGTGCTTTTTTCGCGGATTCCATCGCTCTTTCCGAAAAAGAGCTTACAACCAGAATGAACGCTATGGTGGCCGACGACAACCGCCAGATGCTGGAGATATACCGAACCTCTCTTATAAAAGATATACACAGCCGGTTTGAAGGCGAGAACGATTATAAGGTAACCGCTGTGGATGCGGTTTTGGAGGAGGATGCGGCAAGCGCCTCCTATGGACATATTCGTAAGCTGTACATCAGCCTCACAGCCGATGGGAAGGCGGTTTCCCTACTGGAAGGGGGGCTTGAAGCGGGACCGGTGCAGAGCATGAAAAGCGAATTGACCTCTGTTTTCGGAATTGACGGTGAGGACATTGTGATTGAAATAAAAAAATAATGTTAGAACAAAAAGGCGTATTTATAAAGGGTTAAAGGTGAAAGGGAGGCTTGAAAGGACCATGTTTAAAGGGATAACGGGTTTTTTTATACGGAAGAACGAGGATGGCGGAAAAAAGAAACCGTCTCCATTAGAAAATTTGGTCATAATTGTGGTACTAGGCGTAATAATCATCTTAGCAGGAGGTTTTTTTACACGATCCAGCGACACGGAGGATACCTTTGGAAACAAAAGTGGAAATTCTTCTTCCGGTTCGTCGGGCGTGGCAAGCCTGACGGAAACCGGCTATAACGGCCAGGAGGTGGTGTCCGATATTGAAAAAAGGCTGTCGGAGCTGCTTTCAAATGTGCAGGGGGCAGGTGTGGTAAGTGTCATGGTCTATGCGGACACAAGCAGCGAGGTTGTGCCTGCCTATAACAATCAGCAGGAGACCAGAGAGGATGCCACAAACGGAGGAACCTCCTCCCAGTTAAGCGAAAACAAGGAACTGGCACTGTCGGGGGATGACACGCCCGTTGTGCTTAAGGTTATCATTCCACAGATACGGGGAGTCGTTGTAGTGGCGGAAGGGGCAGACGACCTTCTTGTTAAGGAACAGTTGAATAATGCGGTGTGTACTCTCTTGGGGATTCCTGAACACAGGGTACAGATCCTAAAGCATAAATAGTCGAAATCGGGAGGGAATCGTATGAGAAGGAAACAGGTTATCGTATTAGGGCTGGTGCTGGTAATTATTGCAGTGGGCGTATTGCAGTACAACTACGGAGGAATCGGGGATTCCACCAAAGTAGGGCTCCTTGACGGCGGTCTTCTGACAGATGCGGAGGGTACGGATCTGGAGGATTTGCCTGGGGCAGCGGTTTATGTGGACAACGGGGATAGCGTAACAGGCAATGAGCAGGCGGATGCCGCCATCAACCAAAACAGCCAGGCCGCCGGCTTCTTTGCGGAAGCGCGAATGGAAAGGGACAAAACCCGGAGCAAGGTTAAGGAAGAATTAAAGGGAATTGCTTTAAACGCCACGGACGGTACCGTTGCCGTGTCGGGAACAACAACCGGCGTCACCTCCGCAGAGGCTCAGGAGCAGCTGGTGGAGGTTATAAGGCGCAGCGAAGCCGAGGGAACCATTGAAACCCTTATCCGCCAAAAGGGCTTTGAAGACGCTATCGTCTATTACAGCGATTCCGGCAGCATTGATGTTGTGGTAAAAGCCACAAGCCTCAATGCGACCCAGGTCGCTCAAATCAGCGACATCGTTACCCGGCATTCCAAGGTAGCCATGGAAAATATCACGGTTAAAAATGTGAATTAGTACTTATAGTTCAGAAGCGTTTTTACGCTTCCCCCTGCCCACCGACTTTCGAGGGAAGGTGTAGAAGTGCTGTCCACCAATTTAACCGGTATAAGGGTATGGGCCGGGGGAGGATATCCCCCGGCTCCCAGAGCCCAGAGAAAAGCCCAGGAGGACAGGCCAGCCTGAAAGCTTTTCATCGGGTCATCACATCCACAATCAAAACCCAGTCCTGGCCCTTGCCGGATGTGGGCGGTACAAAGAGTGTTTCCTCTGCCGGTACGATACAAAAGGCCGTCTCCGTACCGTTTCGGGGATTAAACCAGGACGCCTTGAGAATCTTCCCCCCCAGCTTATCCAAATAACCTGTTACGGGCAGTCCCAGAGGACTGTAAAAGAAGGCGTAAGCCTCGCCTCTGCCCGCCGCCTGATGAGCCATAACTGCCGGGTCTTCCTCTACCAGCTCCGGCGCGGGCCGGAATTCAAAATAGGGGCGGCTCAGGCGAAGGTCCATGGCATAACGGGCCTGACGGGCGCCGGGATGCTCCATAACTTCCTCCCAGCGATAGGGCCAGTAGGGCTGGGGCTCCGTATTGAAAATCCAACTGGAATGGTTGCCATAGGTGTTGCCGCATACGCCCTCCATTAAATTCCAGTAAGTGTTTTGGCGGATATCGTCCTCCTGCCAGTAAATTCCTAGCTCGGTCTTAAAGCAGGCGGGATGATCCTCATAACGGGGCTCGGCATCCATAAAGGGCTTTTCCTCTGCCTCAACGGTTCTTCGGATAAGCTCCCAGCTTCTGTAAGCTTCAACGCCATGTCCGGACTGGATCGTGTGAAAATCAATATAGCTTTTGTCCTTTACACTGTCCGCAGAGGTGGAACAGCCGGTGGGATGAAAGGTTACAAGGTGATTTCCAGTGTCGCCCTCCTTAAGTCCCTGGGCCATGGCGTCGATGACAGCCCGGTGATTATCCGTTGCAAGGGGCCTGTCGCCGCCTAACATCCAGATGATATTCCAGAAGTCCTTATAGCGGTTGCCCAGCCACCTTCCGAAGCTTTGTGCATTTTCAGGAGTGAAGATCTCCGGGCCCTGGCCCCAGGCTTTGTTATACTTGTCTCCCCAGGTAGGCAGAAAGGCAATAAACAAGCCCTTTTCGCCAGCCGTTTTCACAATGTGGTCCACATGATCCCAGTAGCTGTACTCTCCCTGGGTATCCGGCTTTTCAGGATCGTAGGTCTCTCCGGTTTTTAAAAGGGGAAATCTGCCGTAAGCGTTGGGGGTTCCAAGACCGTCGCGTTCCGCCAGTGCCACGGCCTGAATGACATTAAAGCCCTGTTTTTGGCGAACGGACAGGTAATACTCCGCCTCCGTACGGCTGAGCCTGTGGAAAAGCTCCCATGCCGTATCCCCCAGGTAAAAGAAGGGCTTGCCGTCCGTCGCGGCCAAGTATCTTTTTCCTTCGTGAACAGTAAGTTCTATCATATTATTCACTCCTCGTTATCCTGTTTTATCTTCCCTGTGCGGGAATGCTGAAAGCATTATTATGATGGCTCAGTTTACCTGCTTAAGGTGAAGCATTTCGGCAAGCACCTCCTGAATTTTCTCCGAACCGGACGGCCTCGGCCTCCGCTTTTTCCTTTGTCCGGTTCCAAAGTGCAACAACCTGAACACCGATGCTTTGCCAGGCAGCAATTTGAAAGTGCGCCCAGTATCCGGTGCCGAAAAACTGTTCATTATTGGCAGCCATTTGTGTAAGCGAATCCGGCTAAATGGAAGGGGGTTCCATGCCCCCGGGCTTTTGATCAAGGGCTGTTTGGCTAAGATAAACCTCTTCCCACTCCCTTATGGATGCCAGTGTTGCTTCCACCGCCGCCTTCTCATCCCTGGCTTCAATGGCGCAGGCAATTTGGCGATGGAGCTCAAGTGCGAACTTTTCATTGAGCTCCCGTTTGTAGGTGCTTTCAATAGAGGGCTCAAAGTAGCGCAAAACAAAGCGATAGAGGCTTTCTACAAGACGGTTTCCGCTGGCTTTAGCAAGAGCGTGGTGAAAGGCCAGATCAAGCTTTAGCCTGTCTGCCTGGCTGCAGGCCGGGTTAAAGCCTTCCTCCATGCTTGCCACAGCCGCCAGAATGTGCTGAATATCCTCTGCAGAAGCGTGCTTTATTGTCAGGCGCACTACCTTGAGCTCGATCATTTCCCTTAATTCAACCATTTCAACAGCCTGGTGCTCCGTCATCATAAGGCTGAGCAGAAAGGGATCAAGAAGGGATTCGCCAATGCTTGAGGATATGTAGGTGCCGTCCCCCCGTCGAATATCCACAATACCGAACGCCGAAAGAATTTTCATACCCTCCCGTATGGATCCCCGGCTTATTCCAAGACTCTCCGCAAGTGCGCCTTCGCTGGGGATTAGATCTCCCGGCTTGAGCTTTCTTGTTATTAAAAGCTTTCGAAAGCTGTCAAGCATGTAATCCACTGCCGAACCTGAATTTCTCTTTTCATTGAATAGAGAATGGTCATTATCCAATTTTCTAATCCCTCCGTATACTGGCATGGAAATTCATAAATCATTAGACGTCAAACGTATGATGTTTTACTTTATTATAATAGTAAAAAGTCAAAAGTCAATGCCTGAAAAAATTGGTTTGCCTAATTATTTGGAAACCTCATTTGGAAAAACAAAACGAAAAACAGGAATTGTTTTATTGCAATGGATGCGAAAGGTATAACTTCATTAATCTACTTGATATAAAAGTTTAGTATTCTACAAAAAATAACGTTGTATTCATTATAGAAAGAAAAATGAATGTTTGTGGAAAGCAAAATGACTCTTTATGAAAGGAGTAAAGATGAAAGCGAAAAAATGGACAGCTTTAGTTTTAAGTGCTCTCATTATGGCAGCAGGTACCTTATCGACCCTGGCGGCTTCTTTTGTGGATGTGCAGGATAATTATCCTTATAAAACGGCCGTGGATTTTTGTCAAGCCAAAGGCTATGTCAAAGGAACCGGCTCAGATGCATTCAGGCCGGATGCAAAGCTCACTCGAGGTGAAATGGCGGTTATTTGGTGCCGATTCCTGAAAATTAAGGAAGTAAACCATGGTTTTTCCGACATTACCCAATTAAAAGATTTTTACGAAATGCCCACCATTGTTCTTTACAGCCTGGGAATACTAAGCGGGACAACCGATACCCGGTTTTCACCGGAGCAGTTTGTTTCAAGAGAGCAAATTGCTTTAATTACCAAGCGCATCTTTAATTTGGGCGTAGCAAATTCCGATGCCTATATGGAGTATGAAGATCACGAACGAATTTCCAATTGGGCAAGAGATGGTATTTCTGCCAGCCTAAACGCAGATGTATTTGAAGGCCTTTACGATGGGGCCAGCTTAAATCCGGGCCAGGCTGTTACCCGGGGAGAGTTATGCAAGCTGATATATAATATGTCCATGCCTTCCTTCTCCATCCGTATCGCTACACTGACAGGCGGAACCATTACAGCCAATCGGACAAAGGCCCGGGCAGGTTCCACCATTATCCTGACCATAATACCGGATGACGGCAAGCAGCTTAAGGCAGGCACTTTGAAATATGGTAATGAGGTAATTGAAGGAAATTCCTTTACCATGCCAAGCAAGAATGTTCTTATAACAGCAGAATTCGAAAGTAAGCCGGTGGTGCTTGAAGCCCTGGCGGTAACCAGCCCGCCGTCCAAGACAGTGTACGCCAAAGGCGAGGCCCTGGATTTAAGCGGCCTTGTAGTAACCGCTACCTTAAGCGACGGTACGGTCACCCATGTTACCCAATATACCACCAGCCCTGCCGCAGGCACGGTTTTAGGCACAGCCGGAACAATTCATGTAAGTATAAGCTATAATCAGGGAAGCATTACAAAAACAGCAGGCTTTAACGTAGAGGTAACTTAAGGAGGATGGCGAGTAAAGGGAACAGAATCACAGCGGTTATTGTATTCTATTGTGAGAGGGTATTTAAATAAGTGTTTTCTGCCCAAGCCATCTTCAGTTCCGGCAACTCCGGAATAAAGGCACAGCAATTTATAATGTGTGCCGGGGTGGCTTGGCATGAAAACAAGTCGGAAGAACCTTCTTTAGTACCTTATGGCTGATAAACGTCAATAAAAAAAGAATTTTTTAGGTGCTTCACTCCAATTGGGTTGCGGGCAAAGCCCTCTCCAGACAACAAAAAAAACTGAGCAATCAGGGAAATTTCCCTTTACTCAGCTTCTTTATAGCAAGATTCCCGGTGTTGCAGCAATAGCTTATTGCCAAACGAATGGGTTTCTTATTTTGCTGAAAGTGCATTCAAAGCCTTGGTAAGCTGGGACTTCTTTCTGGAGGCGGCGTTCTTGTGAATAAGATTCTTAGAGGCAGCCTGATCCACCTTTTTAATGGTA
>JAEXPO010000375.1 GCA_023446675.1 Bacillota bacterium
GAGCAGGTTCTAAAGCTGGATATGCTTGTACCGGACTATGGAAAGGCAAGCGACGGCTATACCATACCCACCAACGGACTTGGGATGAAGCCCGAGGCTTCCCCCAGCCCCTCGCCTGCTCCTGAGGCTACCTCTGACCCTGCAGACGAAAACGAGGCAGTCCCGGAAAAGTCAGGCGTTCTCCCCATGATTATGGCTATCGGAGCAGTGATTGTCATCCTGAGCTTTATTCTTATATTCATTGTAGCCAAACGCAAAAAAGCAAAAAAGCTGGCAATTGATTCACACCCTGAGAAAAATGCAATTCCTGAGGGAAATGCCGAAGAGGTACAGCCGGCGGAGTCGGTGCCTCAAGCAGAAGAAGAGATGATAACGGCAGACGAGACACAGTTGGTGGGACAGGAACATAAAGCCCCAATAGGGTCCCAGCAGGAGCCTGATGTGACCGTGGTTCTGACAAAAATGGACTTTAAGAGCAATCAGGTTTACATGGCGGATATCTATGGCTCGCTGATTATCGGCAGAAGCCAGGCGAAGGCCGGACTGGTTTTCCCGGAAGACAATAAGCTGTCAGCGGCCCATTGCAGCCTTCGCTATGCGGCCAATAAGCTTTTTATTTCCGACTTGAGCTCGACAAACGGAACCTATGTCAACGGCGTGCCAATACTCCAGGAATACAGGCTGGATAAATCAGACGTAGTTGCCATAGGCTCCATGCAATTTCGTATCAACTGGTGAAATATAAACCGTTTTCACCTTTTGCATATTTACTTTGATAAAAAAGAACAGCAAAATAGAAGAAGAGATATTTAATAAATGATTTGCTGTTGATTTGAGGTCCAGGGTATGCTATTTACAATCTTTATATGGATATTGGCCCTTTTAATCTATCTGTCCGGGCCCAAAAACAAAGCCAACAGATGGTGTGCTATTAACGCGGTTGTGTGCAGCATGGGCGCTTTTAAAGAATTTTATTACTTTGATATGGTTCCGTTCCTTCAAAAACAGTTGGGGGAAAGGATACTGCCTGAAACCTATACAGCCGTTTATTCAGTGATGACGGCAATTGTCTATCATCTGGCCCTGCCAACGGGTCTTTTATTTATTTTCCATTTCTGCGGTTTTGATAAAAGGTATTCGCGGCCATACAGGTGGCTGAGGTACGGAATATTTCTTCCCTCCCTTATGCTTTTGTTTGTATACAGTCCCCTTAAAATGACCTGGTACCAGCACAACGACAGAATTTTCTGGTATGCCTTTTCCCTGTATAATGTTGGGTATGGTGTTTTTTATACTTTTCTCATGATCCTTGGCATACTACGGGAAGCAAATGTCCAGGCAAGAAAGCAGAAAAGGCTAATTGCCATTCTCTTATTGCCGGCCATATGGTTTTGCCTGACAACCATTTTTATCATACACAGCCTGGGCATTAAGGAGCTGTTTAAGCTTTGGAAGGGGAACACCCTCATTTTAGCGGGAGCAATTCTTTTTTACATTGTAATGGCATTCAGAGAAGGCATTATGGGGCTGCGCCTGAGAAGTGAAAATTACCGCTGGAACTCCGATATGTATCTGATTAACAAAAATGCGCAATTTACAGGGCATCTGATAAAGAATGAAACGGCTAAAATCGACTGGTGCCTGGAAAATCTTAAAACAAAGTGCCTTGATGAGGGGATGCCGCTGCCCGGGGAGCTGGATATCATCGCACGTTCAGTGGCCCATATGCAGAATTTCAATCAGAAGGTATGCCTTTATTCCGGGGACATACTTTTAAACGAGCATCAGTGGAACTTAAAAGAAGTACTTACCCAGGCTGTTGAGCTTAATAAAAATTTCCTGTCCGATACCGTCACCATCCAACTGGAGTGCAGGGAGGATATCCTGATTTACTGTGACAGGGCTCATTTGGTTGAGGTGCTGAACAATCTTATCCAAAATGCTTACGATGCTTTTTCGGGTCAGGGGAGTATTACCATCCGGTGTTATGAAGAAAGGAAAAAAGCCGGCTTTTGCATAGCGGTTCATGACAACGGGCCGGGTATGGGAAAGGAAACCCTGGAGCGTTTGTTTGAACCCTATTTTACAACTAAAAAAACGGATAAAAACTTTGGACTCGGACTATCCTACTGCAGGAATGTACTAAAAAAGCATAGCGGCTCTATCACTGTTAAAAGCCCTCCCGGTGAAGGAACGACGTTTATTCTATCTATTCCCATAAAACGCATTACAGGTATTGTTAAAACCGGAAACAACCTCCGGAGCGAAACCCTATGCGAAAAGGAAGGGGCTATGTAAGGTATGAATAGCTCCAATCAGGAAAAAATTAGAGTTATGTCTGTTGAAGATGATCCTGACTTTCAGTTTCTTATAAAAGCTCTGCTGGAGAAGGGAACGGATTTTCTTTTTGTTGGCTCAGCCGGCACCAGAGCCATTGGAGTGGAGATGGCAAAAAAACTTCGTCCCCACATTGTCTTAATGGATTTAAACCTTTCGTCGGGAGAGGATCTGGGAGGCATTGAGGCCGCCAAGGAAATACGTTTGGTCTCACAGGCTAAAACAATTATTCTGACTGCTGTTGAAGATCCTCAGACAGCCATTGAGGCCAGCAAAAAATCCTTCGCGTCAGGTTATATTTTCAAGAGCCAATTTGAGATTATCCCTGAAACAATAAGAGCAACGGCCAGAGGAAACACGCCCCAGGCGGAGTTTATCCGCGCCCTTATTTTGAGCGAGCTTTCGGCGGCGGAGAGAACTGTTGTCGATATGATTCTGGGGAAGGATATCAAGCTTATGTCCTCCGAGAAAACCATAGCCAATCAAAAGACGAAAATCTTTAAAAGGCTGGGGGTTCGCCACGGAAATGATTTAATCCACCTTCTGGGAAGGGGCGGAACCTATAAATAAGTTTCTGGCCGGTAAAGAGGATCCGCCGGGGCTTAATTTCAGGTAAGGTACCGGACAGGATCGGCCTCCGATTCAGGGTAGATAAAAAAGCTCTTTAATTTTTCAACTCCCGGGGAATCCAAAGGATAGCTGTCCAGAAGGGTTCCCTTTTCCAGATGGAGAACATGGGTGCAGCTCCAAAGGATCAGCTCCAGATCATGGGAGATAATGAACAGGGTTTTGCCTGTACGGCTCAGCTCCCGAAGGCGCTGCGAAACCTCTTTCATGTGCTTGAGATCAAGGCCGCTGGTGGGCTCGTCAAAGAGGACGATATCCCGTTTGCTTGCCAGGGCTCCGGCTATGGCCGTCCGCTGCTTTTGTCCTCCGGAAAGGGAGTGGGGATGGCGTTCCTTCATGGACAGAAGATCCAGGCTGTTTAAAATGGCATGGGCCTGTTCCTCGTCCTCATCCTCGCCGGCCATGCTTAAAAGCACCTCGTCCAGAACACTTTCCGTAAAAAGCTGGTGATTTACATCCTGCATGACCATATAGCAGCGTTTAAGCCGCTGTCTTGAGGAAAGGTGCCGTCCGTCGATTGAAAGGGTACCCTTGCACCGTTTCTCCAGCCCGCAGAGGCAACGGGCGAAGGTGGATTTTCCCGCACCGTTAAGGCCGATAACCGCGATAATGCCCCCTCTGGGAACCGAGGCCATATCAATTTTAAGGGCCGGCAGGCCCTTGCGGTCATAGAGGTGCAGAAAATGGTTCAGAATAACCTTTTCATCCGAGCTGTGGTCTGTGGCGCTTTTGCCCTTAAGGCTTCTGAGGTAAAGGGGCCGAAGGCCCATTCCCGAAAGCGCATCCCCTGAAAGGGAATTAAACTGGGAGGGCGTGTACTCCCGCTCAATGCACCCCTTTTTCATAACTATCACACGATCCCACAGCTCCCGCAAAAAATACAGCCTGTGCTCGGCAATGACAATGGTTTTACCCTTGCTTTTCCACAGTCGGATAAGTCGGCGCAGGTCCTCGATTGCCGCCATGTCCAGATTGGAGGAGGGCTCATCCAGCACCAGAATCTCAGGCTCGCATACCGAAACGGAAGCGCAGGCTATTTTTTGCTTTTCTCCTCCGGAAAGCTGAAACAGATTACGTTCCAGCAGGTGGTCCATATTGAATTCACCTACGGTGCGGCGGATTCTTTCTTCTATTTCCTCCGCGGGCATCCCAAGGTTCTCTCCGCCAAAGGCCAATTCCCCTGTGGTATCCACATTGAAAAACTGGGACCGGGGATTTTGAAAGACAGAACCCACTAGCCTTGCGGTTTCATAAAGGGGAAGCCTGTGAATTTCCTTGCCGTCAATAATAACCTCTCCGGTAAGAGAGCCCTCGTAATAATGGGGGATGAGTCCGTTTATCAGCCTCGTCAGCGTGGTTTTGCCGCAGCCCGATTCACCGCACAACAAAACCACTTCACCGTCCCCAACGGTTAGATTGATGTTTTTAAGGCCATTTTCCTCTTCCCCCAGGGCATAGGCAAAAGAAACATTTTTAAGTGTGATCACGTTAATACTCCTTCTTGCGGGATGGGTCAAATCAGGGTTGAGAGGCACAGCGCCGCCAGCATGAACCCTGCAAGCACCATATCCCAGAGTCCAAATCCGATTTTACAAATGTTTGTACGTTTGTTAGGTGAACCCAAGCCTCGGGTAAGAGCCGCGGCCGAAAGCTCGTTGGCGATTTTGGCTATGGACAGCATAAGGGGGACCATG
>JAEXPO010000513.1 GCA_023446675.1 Bacillota bacterium
TCATGACTCTTCTGGAGAGCAAATCCTGAAGCATCAATGGCTGAATCAGGCTTTTCCGGCTCCGTTCTGACTTTCAGGACGGGGCTTTTTTATATTCATCTTCTATTCAGACTGTTTTCAGGCGATGTTCATACAGTCTTCACATTAGGAGTTTATGATTAAACCATAGCAAGCGAACAACGCAAGCAAATAACATGAATAACAAAACCTTTAACACAAATGGACAGGCACTTATTAAACAAAAGCACATGAATTAATACTACAAATGGAACATCTGGAACAAAAGCGAACAGCAACAATAACACCAACGGACAACAGCGTAAAAACGCTAATCGTTCTTAATATAGAGAGGGGATATGAACATGACGGAGGAGAAAAAAATTTCCGAGGGACAGGATAACCAAATTATCGAAATGGGTTGCCATACCGAGGAAAATGATGATTATAGATCAGAAAGTACATTGAAAGGGGGGATGCCCGAAGAAAGTGGAAATGAAACCTTTACGGGCACAAATGCAAGGCTTGTACCCGAATTCATTAGAAGCAACAATGAAATTCATGGCGAGGAGGTGTCCGGGAAAGCCGCCCGGCCTGAAAACGGGTGGTTTCGCAAAGGTAAACGAAAAATGGCAGGAGTCGTGGCCGGAATAATGCTGTTGTCTGCAATAAGCGGCTATGGCGGCAGCTTCATCGCCCAAAGCCTGAACAACGGGAGCAGCTCGGGGACGTCCAACACGGAAGTTCTGTACCAGTCCGTTACTAAAACGTCCACCGGCAGCACAACATCCGGCTCGACTCTGACCATCGCCGATATCGCCGCATTAACCGCTGATTCCGTTGTAGCCATCACAACGGAAACCGTCTCTACGGGAAACCGGATGCAGCAATATGTATCCGAGGGAGCGGGCAGCGGAGTCATTCTCACCACCGACGGCTATATTGTCACAAATAATCACGTCATTGACGGCGCGAGCAAGATAACAGTGACACTCAACAGCAAGGAATCCTATACGGCACAGCTTGTGGGAAGCGATGCCCAGACGGATCTTGCGGTTTTGAAAATTGAGGCTTCGGATCTGCAGCCTGTTGTACTGGGCGATTCCGATACGCTTCAAGTGGGGGAGCTGGCCATCGCGGTGGGCAATCCGCTGGGTGAGCTAGGCGGTACGGTAACGGACGGTATAATAAGCGCACTGGACAGAGAATTGACCATTGATGGACAGTCCATGAACCTGCTTCAAACCAACGCGGCGATCAATCCGGGCAATTCCGGCGGCGGATTGTTCAATGAACGTGGAGAACTCATCGGTATTGTAAATGCCAAGTCATCAGGAACGGGTATTGAAGGGCTTGGGTTTGCCATTCCGGTAAATACGGCCAAGACGGTTATCGAACAGCTTATTGCTTTCGGATATGTCCAGGGCAGAGTGGAATTGGGGATGACTCTGCTGGATATCACAGATACCCGGACAGCTATGATGTACCGTGTACAGCAGCTGGGGGTCTATGTTCTGAAGGTAACGGAAGGTTCGGCAGCGGAAACAGCCGGCTTCCAATCGGGAGATTTGATTACTTCCGTAGAAGGTACGCCCGTTGAAACTTCTGACGATGTCACAAGCGCTTTAGAAGGCAAATCCGTAGGCGACACTTTAAAGGTAGTCGTTGTACGAAGCGGGCAAAATGTGACAATGACTTTGACTCTGGGGGAGTATAAGCCCCTGTAATGAATCTGGAACTGCCGGAATTTAAAAAATAGATAGCCAATGCGAGAGATTTTTTTCACAGCTTTTCCTCCTTAAATAGAATGAGAGGGTGCGAGGCCCTCTCATCCTCAGCCGGATTCGCTTACGCGAAGGCAAATATCAGGAGCGCGTTTCGGTAAAAACGCGCTCTTGATATTTAAAATAACAATAATCGCACCGCCGGTCTTTTAAGGCAAAAAGGATATTCGATAAAACTCTTTGGGTTGTAGTATAATAAACAGGTGGACCTGGCCCGAAAGGAGACGGAGCATGTATAAAATACTGATGGTGGATGATGAACCCCGAATCCGGGAGCTGGTAAAAAAGTACGCTTTGTTTGAAGGCCATGAGGTAACGGAGGCCGAAAACGGAATGGATGCGGTTGAAATCTGCCGCAAGCAGGATTTCGACATCATCGTCATGGATGTTATGATGCCTGAGCTGGACGGCTTTTCAGCCTGCCGTGAAATACGGAAAACCAAAGCCACGCCGGTTTTAATGCTCTCGGCCCGGGGCGAGGAATACGACAGGATTCATGGCTTTGAGCTGGGGGTGGACGACTATGTGGTTAAGCCCTTTTCGCCAAAGGAATTAATGCTTCGTATAGATGCCATTATAAGGCGGGCAGGACGTAACGCACAGGTGGAGGAAAGAGAAGAGGTAACCTTTGAGGGCCTTACGGTGGATTTTACAGGCAGACTGGTCTATCGTGACGGGAAGCGGATAGATATGTCGCCCAAGGAATACGATCTGCTTTTTTATATGGTGAGGAACAGAGGGCGTGCTTTAACCCGTGAACGGCTCCTGTCAGAGGTTTGGAGCTATGATTTTTATGGGGACGACAGAACGCTGGATACCCATATTAAGCTTCTTCGAAAAAGCCTTGGTAAATACAATAAATACATTGTTACTCTGCGTGGGGTGGGATATCGCTTTGAATCGGATGCACCATAAAGTAAACCGGATAGAGGATCCGGAATTAAAACCGGGAAAAACGGTTCGCAATAAAAGTATAAAATGGAGTCTTTTTCAATACTTTACTCTGTTCGCGGCAGCCATACTTATACTTTTATGGTTTTTCCAGATAGTATTTCTGGACAGCTTTTATAAAGCCATAAAGCTTAACAGCATCAAGCTTTCGGCAGAAAGCATTGCCGCCAATATTGACAATGAGGAGCTGACAGAGCTTTTAACGCGCATTGCCCAAAATAACGATTTCTGTATTCTTCTTACCGATGAATTCGGGCGAAGCTATTTGTCAGTGGATATTCTGGTGGATTGCGTGGTCCATAAGCTTTCCGTTATGCAGCGTTACCATTATGTGGAAATGGCTGAGGAGCATAACGGTACTTATCTGGAGGTTTTTGAAAGAGGTAATTTCAAAAACACGCTTTACGAGGATAAATGGTATGCAGGGCTCGTTCCCAGAAAAGATACGGGCATGATGGAAAGCCTTTTGTATGTTAAGCTTGCAAAAACCCAGAGTGGTGCTTTGGTCGCTATTATGCTCAACACCAACCTATCTCCCGTGGATGCCACGGTGCAAACCCTGCGGATCCAGCTTATTTATGTCACCATCATTATGATTGCGCTGGCCTTTTTCATGGCTCTTATCTTTTCCAGACGGATATCAAGACCTATTGAGAAGATAAACGCCGCATCCAAGGAGCTGGCCACAGGCAATTACAAGGCCAATTTTGCCTATGGGGGCTACCGGGAAATTGAGGAGCTGGGGGAGAGCCTTAAGGAAGCGTCCATTGAGCTTGCCAAGGTAGACAGTCTCAGGCGGGAGCTTATCGCCAACATCTCCCA
>JAEXPO010000522.1 GCA_023446675.1 Bacillota bacterium
TACCACAGCTTTTCCACCGTTTCGTCCGGGGCTATTTTCCCAAAGTCGGGCAGCAGGGTGGGAAGATCGGCATGAACCGTAATCCTGGTATTCCATGCAGCCAGTATCTGAATTCCTGCATTCATGGTACGGCGGGTTAGCTCATCCAGATTTGAGGGTGCCTTAAAGCCCTTAATGGGAGGGCTTACCACCACCCGGTCGCCAACAGGCCTTACCCATTTTAGGGGCAAGCCCTCAGGACCCAGGATCATTCCCAGAATCGCTCCCAGAGTGGCTACCGTACAATCCGTATCATAGCCGCAGTTAACGCTTTTCAGCATGGCATCCTCAAAGTCCTCCCCATAGAGCCAGCCTAAAATGGTAAAGGCAATGTTCTGGGGCGCATCCGTAAAATTATCCCTTCCATGATGCCTGAGAATAAGCTCCCGGGCCTCTGTCCAGGTTTTCCCCTCACTGTGCCACCGAACAAGATCCTGTACGGCCTTTGCGGTACGGCAATTTTGAGGTATGTAGCGAAGGCCTGTTTCAATAAGCCTGTCCCTGTCCTTTTCCATGAAGACGGCGCTTTCAATGGCTGCAAAAAACATTTCGCCATAAACGCCTTCGCCTCCGGCATGATCCACCGAAGCATCCTGCCAGGCAAACCGTGCGGCAATATGAGGAGCTCCGGGAGCCGTCATTCCCCAAATTTCCGATCGGATGGGAGAGCCCATACAGTCAGTGAAGGGGTTATTGAAGCTGCCTGCCACCGGAGGTACAAGACCCCTTCGCATATTGGTCAAAGCACAGCCGTATTCGTCAAAGGGAAAAAACACATGATCCACCCAGGCCTGCCCCAGCTCCCTGCAGCCCATAAAAGGGCCGTACTGTTCCAAAGCGCTTAAGGATACCAGCTGAAGATCCAGGTCGTCATTTTCAAGGGGGCCATCCTGTAAAACAGGATAAAAGGTCAGATTCAAAAGCTCCTTGCGTCCCTCCACAGGAGCGCCCAGCGTGCCGCCGATATTTTTCCCCAGCCAACCGCCATATACCCCACGGTAATAATCCTTTTCATTCAAAACATAGCCGCTCATACACGCACTTGATTTTACCTCCCAGGATGCCACCCTGCCCGGGCCCGCAGCTCAAAGGTAAAATCCTTCCTTTCTTAAAATAGCATTCCGCCTGCTTTAAGGGATCCCCCAGTCTGCTGCCGAAGGACCCGACACCGACACTATAGCGTGTTTTGCCCTTAAACTGAATGTCTGAATTTAAAGTCGCAGACCCTCTGGTTCTGTAAAAAACACATGCTGCGGCAGATCTTATTTTTTAAACCGACCTACTCGTTTTTCATAAGAAATCCTATATAATAAACACATTAATGCCTTGTCATACCTTATAATAAACACTCTCTCATCCGTTTTTTGGGTAAAATGATACCTGATGACCTTCCTCTATTAAGTTGATGCGACAAAGGAGTACAGGCTATGGCACCTGAATTGCTGGCCCTTTCCTATAAAAGCCGCTTGCAGGTTAAATGGGCGGGAGTGCTTCGTCCCTACAGGACCTTTTTCCAGAAGCAGCATTTTAACCCCAATTATGAGCTTATTGCCGTGTCGGGAGAACCCCTCCATCTTATCGTAGAGGAGGAAAAGAAAATCCTCCGCTCAGGGGATGTGCTTATCCTCTATCCCTGGCAGCGTCACAGGGGTTGGAATCCGGAATCCGCCACAGGTGAATTCTACTGGGTACAATTTACCGCTGATCCGCCCTTTTCTGCTCTTTCTTCCCAGGATGTAACAGCCTCCCGCCAAAAGCCGGGCATACGCCTGATGCGTACCATGGCTGAGGAGGAGGACGGGATATTGCCTTTGGCCAGAAGTCTTCATTTCCCTTCCAAATTTAAGCTTTTATCCCAAATAGAGCTTCTGGTTAATGAAATGACGCAAATGAAGGATAATTACCTTTATAAAAGCAATCTCCTTTTAGGAAGTATCCTGGAAATGCTGTCGGAGGAAACGCTGAGGCACCTTGAAAGGGACACCCCTGAGGTATCCCCATCCTTTTTACTTTTTCGCAGAGCCGTTTCCTTTCTGGATAATTTCTTTATGGAGGATATCGGCAAGGAGCTGCTGGAAAATCAATTTGAACGAAGCTATGAGTATCTGGGGCAGGTATTTAAAAAGTATTCGGGTATAACTCTGCTGGACTATGTCCAGCAGCTCAGAGTGCAAAGAGCCTGCTACCTTCTCATAAATACGGAAAAAACCGTGAAGGCCGTAGGCGAAGAGGTGGGGTTTGAGGATGCTTTTCATTTCAGCAAGGTATTTAAGCGCGCAACGGGCTTTTCTCCATCCCTCTACAGGCTGAAATCCGGGGAATAACCCGAGGAGTCGTGCTGCTGGAGCCGGAGGTACTATAGTGTTTAAAACGTGGGAATAGTTCTGCTTAAGGCCGCGAATTGTGCTGCTGAAAGCCAGGGAATAGCTGTTATGTACCGGGGCGGGTCCAAGCTTCAAGCTTTTCCAGATACGCCATGGCCTCTGCCGTTGTACTGCCGCACATCTCCCTGTCCGGCCGGAGATTATTGCATACCCGGGGCCGGTGGGGGCTGTCGAACAGCTTGCACAGATTATTCTCCGTAAGCTGTATGCACCGGATACCGGCAGGCTTTCCCGACTGCATTCCGGGAATAGGCGAGGAAAGCGATATGGCGATGCAGCACGCACCGCAGCCTGGACGACAATCCATAAGTATCTCCCTTTTTTCCCAGCTTATAAGAAGCACGCTTCTGGGGCGCATTGTACCCGTATTTGTTAAAAAAGGCTCCGCGGTTTTTGGGACCAACGAAGCCTTTGTATAACGTTTTTTCGGAGCAGGACTAAAAACCCTTCTCCCTGAGCCTGTAGCCCAGGACCATGAGACTGTCGCTTAAGTGGACATTCTCAACGACCACATCTCCGCCTAAACGAATATCCGTAGGCGAGAAATTCCAAATTCCCTTTATACCTACTTCCGTTATGCGGGTAACCGCATCATTAATACGGCGATTTGGAACAGTCAGCATGGCAATGTCCACAGGATGTTCAATGACATACTTGTCCAAATCATCCATGTGAATAATTTCGATATCGTTAACCCTCTGGCCAACCTTTGAGTTGTCCACATCAAAAATAGCCTGGATGTCAAAGCCCCTTTTCTTAAAATTTTCATAATTGGCAAGGGCCGTACCCATATTGCCCGCTCCCACAATGATGCAGGAAAACCGCTTATCGGTTCCAAGAATTTTCCCAATCTCTTCATAAAGAGACTCCACATTGTAGCCATAACCCTGCTGTCCAAATCCTCCGAAACAATTCAGATCCTGTCGAATCTGGGATGCGGTGATTCCCATGCGTTCACTGAGCTCCTTTGAGGAAATCCATTTAATTTCAAGCTTTAAAAGATCATACAAATAACGGAAATACCTCGGAAGCCTCCTTATGACCGCAATAGAAA
>JAEXPO010000625.1 GCA_023446675.1 Bacillota bacterium
TTTCCACATCGAACTCTTCCGTTAAATCCTCAGGATAATTTTCAATAATAAGCTTTAACGGATTTAAAACGCCCATCACACGATCCGCCGTCTTATTGAGATCCTCACGGACACAGTGCTCCAAAAGGCCCCATTCCACAACGCCATTGGTCTTGGAAACACCTACAAGCTCAATAAAATTGCGAATGGAGACAGGTGTAAAGCCCCTTCTGCGAAGCGCGCAAAGAGTGGGCATGCGGGGATCGTCCCAGCCGTTAACATAATTCTTCTCAACAAGCTCACGAAGCTTTCTTTTGCTCATAACGGTGTAATTAATGTTCAGACGGGAAAATTCGTATTGATGGGGAGGATTTTTAACATCCAGCTTTTCCAGAACCCAATCGTAAAGTGGCCGGTGATCAACATATTCCAATGAACATAGAGAGTGTGTTATGCCTTCAATAGCGTCCTGGAGAGGATGGGCAAAGTCATACATGGGATAGATACACCAGGTATCGCCGGTACGGTGGTGATGCTCTTTTTTGATACGGTAAACCACCGGATCTCTCATATTAATATTTGGGGAGGCCATATCTATTTTTGCCCGCAGAACCTTTGCGCCGCTTTCGAACTCGCCTCCGCGCATGCGAATAAATAAATCAAGATTTTCTTCCACAGTCCGGCTGCGGAAGGGGCTTTCTTTTCCGGGCGCCGTAAGAGTGCCCCGGTATTCACGGATTTCGTCCACTGAAAGGTCATCAACGTAGGCCAGTCCTTTTTTTATGAGAGTTACGGCATAGTTGTAAAGCTGCTCGCTGTAGTCGGAGCCGTAAAAGGGCCGCGGGCCGAAATCAAAGCCCATCCAGCGGATGTCTTCGATGATGGCGTCCACATACTCCACATCCTCCTTGGAGGGATTGGTGTCATCAAAACGCAGATTGCACTTTCCGCCGTAGTTTTGAGCCATGCCGAAATCGATGCACATGGCCTTGGTATGACCGATATGAAGATAACCGTTGGGTTCCGGAGGAAAGCGGGTGCAGATCTCCTTGACGGCTCCGCTTTTTAAATCTGCTTCGATAACTTCTTCAATAAAGTTTTTTTGTTTTCTTTCCAATTCTTCCATAAGAAACTGCCCTTTTTCCTTTCACATATCCCGTATGCAGGATGCACTTAAAGAGAATAAGCCTACAAGGCAGCCCACACCGGCAAACAGTCTTGCCGGTGTGGGGTTAAAAACGGGTGCAGGCCAATTATATTGCTTATTATAAGGCAACTGCCGGGGAATGTAAACCAAAAGGTATTACAGCTTTTCTTTGTCGTGGTAAGGCACAATCCTGTTTGTTATCATAGAACCAATACCTTTGTTGGTGAATATTTCAAGCAAAATACAGTGGGGTATGCGCCCGTCAATGATATGGGCCCTTCCCACACCCTTTTCAAGGGCGTTAACACAGCCCAGGACCTTGGGAATCATACCTCCGACGATTATTCCCTTGCTTATAAGCTCGTGGACCTCCTCGCTGGTTATAGCATGGAGTATGTCATTGCTGTCCTTGCTGGGCTTCACACCCTCCACATCCGTTAAAAGGATGAGCTTTTCCGCTTTAAGAGAGGCTGCCAGCTCAGAGGCTACCGTATCGGCATTAACATTGTAGCTTTGCCCGTCTCTGTCCGTTCCGATGGGCGCCACCACCGGAATGTACTTATCCCGGGCTAGTATTTCCAATACGTGGGTATTTATGCGCGTTATCTCACCTACAAAGCCAAGATCCACAGGCTTTCCGTCAATCATTTCGTAATGCTTCTGACATTCCAGCAGCATGCCGTCAATACCGCAAAGGCCCACCGCTTTGCCACCCTTTTCATTAATAAGGGAGACAATTTCCTTATTGGTTTTGCCCACCAGCACCATTCTGGCCACCTCAACGGTTTTGGCATCTGTTTTGCGAAGGCCGTTGACAAACTCCGACTGAATATCGAAGGTTTTAAGGGTCTTTGTAATGTCCGGGCCGCCGCCGTGAACGACAACGGGGTTCATGCCTATGTATTTGAGAAGTGTAATGTCCTCCATAACGGAGTTTTTCAGCTCATCGCTTATCATGGCGTTGCCGCCGTACTTAATGACTACGGTCTTGCCGTAAAGAGCCTGGATGTAAGGCAGGGCCTCTACCAGAATCTCAGCCTTTTTAATGATATCAGTAAAATCAAACATGGATTTATGCTGCCTTTCAATTATTAATTACAGATAAAGGGCCGGGCTTAATAAACCCTCGGTTTCATCAAAGCCTGCCAGTATATTAAGGGATTGAACGGCCATCCCGGCGGCTCCCTTGCCCAGATTATCCAGGGCCGACATAACAATAAGACGGTTAAGTCTTTTATCCACAGCAAGCCCGATATCGGCATAATTGGTACCGGCTACAAAGCGGGTCTCCGGAAGGGCTCCAAGAGGCAGAACCCGAATAAAGGGTTCATCCTTATAAAATTCCGTGTACAGGCTGTGGATATCCTCTGCTTTTGCAGACGTTTGTGCAAGATTTAAATAACTTGTGGCCAGCATGCCTCTTTTTATGGGAAGAAGATGTGGCGTAAAGGACACCAGTACCGGCTTGCCGGCCAAAAGGGAGAGCTCCTGCTCAATTTCGGGAGTGTGGCGGTGATTGGCAACGCCGTAAGGCTTAAAGCTTTCCGCCGATTCGCAAAGGGAATAGGCCAGCTCGCTTTTCCGGCCTGCCCCGGACATGGCCGAGGCTGCATCAATAATAATATTCTCGGTGCTGATAAGCCCCTTTTTAAGAACCGGAGCAATGCCAAGGAGGGTACAGGTAGGATAGCACCCGGGATTGGCTATAAGAGAAGCCGTTTTAATGGCTTTCCTGTAAAGCTCAGGCAGCCCGTAAACGGACTTGCCAATAAGATCCGGCGCATTGTGCCCGCATTTGTACCATTTTTCATAGGTTTCCTTATCACGGAAACGAAAATCCGCGCTGTGATCCAGTACCTTCTTCCCTTTAGCGAGAAGAGACGGTATAATTGTGGTTGAGACACCATGGGGAAGAGCGGTAATAAAAACCTCCGCCTTGTCCGAAAAAACATCGGGATCCATGGGATCGCATACCTTGTCAAAAATTCCCCTCAGGCTGGGATAGACATTGGAAAAGGGTTGGCCTGCAAAGCTGTTGGAAACGACGGTGGTGATTTCAATATCCTTCCTCCTGCACAGCAGACGGATGATTTCGGCGCCGACGTAACCGGTTGCTCCGATAATACCTAGTTTTAACATGAAGTTCCTCCTCTTGGGTTAGGATCCCAGGTTGTTTTGGTAGGATTGCTTGTAATCAAAGGGCTCCCAGGGTATTTTCCATTGTGGTAAATAGCCTTACATATTTATAATTATACAACAAACATGCATAAAAATTCAACTATCATGGCGCATTTGGTGAAAATAGCTTATGCAAACTAGCTAAAAGCCAAATTTCTTTTTTGTAAAAAAATCAGGTAGCATAAAACTCTTGCAAAATGCTAAATTAATAGTGTAAGCGAAATTCGTACCGCACTTTGCAGGAGGTAATAGTAATGGCTGGTGTAAAGCTTAATAACGTTTTTAAAGTATACGCAGGTAACGTTACCGCAGTTAGTGATTTCAATATTGACATTGAAGACAAGGAATTTATTATTCTTGTTGGACCGTCCGGATGTGGAAAGACCACAACCCTCAGAATGATCGCAGGACTTGAAGAGATTTCTTCCGGAGAGCTGTACATAGGGGACAAGCTCTGCAACGATGTTGCTCCTAAGGACAGAGATATCGCGATGGTGTTCCAGAACTACGCTCTTTATCCTCACATGTCCGTGTTTGATAACATGGCATTCGGTCTTAAGCTCAGAAAAGTTCCCAAGGATGAGATCAAGAGAAAGGTACATGAAGCTGCGAGAATTCTCAGCATCGAGCACCTGCTTGACAGAAAGCCGAAGGCTCTTTCCGGCGGTCAGAGACAGCGTGTTGCCTTAGGCCGTGCTATCGTGCGTGAACCCAAGGTGTTCCTCATGGACGAACCTCTCTCCAACCTGGACGCCAAGCTCAGAGTTCAGATGAGAACGGAAATCAGCAAGCTGCATCAGAAGCTTGATAC
>JAEXPO010000664.1 GCA_023446675.1 Bacillota bacterium
GGTCAGACCTTCCGTTTTTCCTTTCGTTCCATCGCAGTCCGGACAGCGATGGAACACGCCAATGGCCGTCAACACTGCGGCAATGAGCGATGAGCCTGTTTTAAGGGTTTCATCGGTGATTCCCAACGGCTCCAGTATACCGCAGGATTTAAGTAAATAGAAAGTTATGCCCAGCATAGCCGACCAGGCTACAGGACTTCTAAGTTGTTTTTTCAGCATCGTCATTCCCCCTTATGGAAAACATATCAATTCAATGGGATCTCAGGCTTGTCCAAGGTTTACGAGGTGTCGGCCGGGAGTGAAGTTTCTTCGACAAGCCTCCCACAATATATCTATGCCATCGAGCGACAGGTTGTGACAGCCATCGACATGGCTCAAACAAGCCCTTTCTCTCTAAAGGCACCTCAGCGCCTACAGGTTGAGCCACCAGACGGCCGCATTTAAAACGGCTGCAAATAAAGTCCATAAAAAATAGGGCACCAGCAGAAGGCCGGCTGTTTTGTCTGTCCTGTAAAACCTTATTATGGCAAACAGAAGAAAGCCCAGGAGAGCCAGAATATCTACCAGAGCGGCCAGGCGAAATTGGAAGCCAAAGAAAAGAATAGTCCACATAAAATTAAAAAGAAGCTGAACACCGTAATCGAATAAACCCTCTCTGGCCTCCGGATTGTTGTCCTTCTTCAAAAGAACCCGATAAGCGGCATAACCCATAAGAAGGTAGAGCACCAGCCAGACAGGGCCGAACACCCACCCTGGAGGGGCAAAAGGAGGCTTAACAAGCTTCTCGTAGCTCTTCCCAATATCTCCGGACAATAACGAGCTTAAAAGCCCTGTGCCCACGGGAAGAGCCAGGGACAGAAGTAATAAACCCGGACGAACCCTGGAGCTGTCTGCATTTTTTTCCATAAAAGTCCTTTCCTTTCCTTCCATTTTTATTCCAGTCATGTTTTATGCATGGAAGCGAATCATTTCAGTCTTTTGCAGTGGAATTCATTCTTATTTTATGGATAAACAGCCTTTTTATAACCAATAATAGGAACGATGATTTTGCAGTTATCTGTAAATACTTCAGCTCATCGGAAATGGAGGGATTAAAATGGAAAAAGGAAAGCATGAAAAATCCGCTTCTCCGTCTGTTACACCTAACCAGACCAAAAACGGTGAAAACCAGAAGCGTCAGAACCAGGTGCCCAACAGCAAAAACCCGAAGGTTCCCGGAATGGAGTAACTCCTAAGGATGGATGCACACCTTGGCACAACCGCGATAAAAGAGCGCTCAGGCTTTAGCCAGGCGCTCTTTTAACATAAATCGGTCTTAGACAGTCTATCAATTATACCAGGAGTGGTTGAAGCTGTTTTCCGTCTAAGGCCGCTTGTATCGTGGGAATGATAAGGCCGAAACGGGCGATGAGGGACGAGGGCTTCTTTTCAGGATCATCCTGTCCATAGGGTACAAAGTATACATTGCGGGTATTCAACAACAATCCGATATTTTTAGCACTGCCGGAAAGGCCGTCATTAGTGGCCATGGCCAGGACAACGGGCTTTTGATTTCTGAGCTGGGATTTAGCTGCCATAGTGACGGTGGAGTCTGTTATGCCATTAGCCAGCTTTCCTGCGGTATTGCCGGTACATGGGGCAATGACCAGTAAATCCAAAATCCCCTTGGGTCCGATGGGCTCGGATTCCACAATGCTTTCAATGCACTTTTTGCCTGTTATAATTTCAATACGGTCCCTGAAATCCTCCGCCCTGCCGAAACGTGTATTGAAGCTTCCTACCACCTCCGAAAGGATGGGCTGGACATCGGCTCCCAGAAAAACCAGTCGTTCAAGCTCTATAATAACCTCCTGAAGCGTGCAAAATGAACCGGTAAACGCAAATCCGATTTTCTTTCCTACTACCTCCATTACAGGCTTCCCCCCTCTTCCTCTATAATGTTGTAAATAGTACGCCGGATAATATCGCCTGCGGACAGCGGTGCAATTTTTCCCGGCAGCCCAAGGGCCCAAATGGTTTTAAAACCGAAAACCTCCGCACTTTTAAAATCAATGCCTCCGGGAATTGATGCCAGATCCAGTAAAAAGCAATCGGAGCGTACCTTCTCCAGAATATCCCTTGTTATGACCATAGCAGGCACAGTGTTCACAATGGCATCCATATCGGAAACATACCTGGCTAGCTGATGAAGCGGTACGGGTTTTAACCCCTGTGCTTCTATCCAGGCCAAATCCGAGTACTTTCTTGCTGCCGCCCACACCTCTGCGCCAAAGCCCATGAGCATTTTAGACAGAATCTTTCCAATCCGGCCATAGCCTACAATGAGTATGCGGCTGCCCTGGAGCGTAATGGGAAGCTCCTGCAAAAGCACATGGACCGCCCCCTCTGCCGAGGGCACAGCATTTAAAACCGCCAGCTCTTCTCTTTCAACAATATCGATACATTTAACCTTTTTTTCGGAGAACCTTGCCTGCAGCTCCTCGGATATACGCCCCGCAATAAAAAGCGTACCCTCCGGCACTTTTTCAACGAGTTCATCCACCGAAAGCTTATCCTTTGAAAGAGGCATGGAAACCGCTCCGCTGTCGGTTACAAACGGTATGCCCCCCACCACCACACGGGCTCCCTCCAGCACAAACTCCAACGGTGAATTCTTCATAGCCCACGGCTTTCCGCTTTTTTCAAAACCATATATTTCAACATATTGATAATCCTTTTTCAAAAGCTCAGCCAGATAGACATTACGCATATCGCCGCCGACAATTGCAAATTTTCTCCTGTACACCACACCAACCTCCCCAGAAAAATCAATATTGGCAGCACATCGGAAGCTCATACGAAAATCACGGATTTCCCATAGGGAACACCGGACAAAGTGTTGTCGTACAGAAAATCCGATACTTTTAAGTTTCCGCAGTGAAATCATACTCTATTTTATGAAGAGCGGGGATGGGTTGTGAGAGACATAAAAAGAGCCGCCCAACGTTTTACGCGGACAGCACCTTCCTGTTATAAATTTATTAATTTAAAGCTGATTCACGCATTCGCATCTGTCCCGCCGGGAACTGGTGGGCAATCCCGATAAATACGCTGCAAATGCGCGAAAGCATTTTTGCATAGTCGTCCAAAAGCTCGTCACGCATGCTCATGACCGTTCCGGATATGCTTATTGCTCCCGTGGGATATCCGCTGCTGTCGCGAATAGCCATCCCTACACACTTTACACCAAGGGTCTCCTCCTCTATGTCTATGGCGTAGCCTCTTTTGCGTATGGAAGCCAGCTCTTCATATAAGCGTTCCTTTTGATGTACCGTATTCTGTGTAATTTGTTGAAGCCCCCATTTTTCAATTATTTTCTCTGTTTCTTCCTCGGGAAGGTAAGCCAGCATGGCCTTGCCGCAGCCTGTACAATGCATCGGCAGCGTTTTCCCGGCAATGGAATAATTGCCTATACGTATACTGGGATACATTCCCTCCAGATAAAGCACCCGTCCGTTGATATGGGTTGTCAAGTAGATATTTTCACCTGTCTTTATTTGGATTTCCTCAAGAAACGGCGTCGCATATTGAATGATTGGAAGCGAAATCCTAAGATTATAGCTGAGCTCCATAAGCTTATAGCCAAGCCGGTATTGTCCGTTGGGCATACGCAGCAGATGCCCCCCGAATTCAAGCGTTTTAATCAAATTTAAGGTTGTGCTCTTAGGTAAAGCTAATTTTTTACTAATCTGGGAAAGCGTAAGCTCCGGTTCAGGCTGAGAAAAGCAATTTAATACCGGCATTGCTTTATGAACTGAGTGAACCAGACCTTCCGGCGTATCGTCGGATATTTTTTTCCGTTCAGCTTTTTTATTCAAACAGGCTACCTCCTTAATAATATCACATTTTTCGTTTCATCAATTC